>JBBSFA010000475.1:0-3777 GCA_038239185.1 Elainellales cyanobacterium
GGAGCTGATCCGCCGCTATGTCAGTAAGGGGCAGATTACCGCAGGGGATATTTCGGCGGTCAACAGTCTTTATCCTCACGAGACTGCACCCTTATGGCAGGGACGTACTCCTCCGGCTTCAGCTTCCGTCAGCAATCTGCAAACGGAACTGTGGCGGCTCTCAGTCGCTCATGCCGTGCAGGGCGTTTTGGATTTTTTGGCAAGGGTGGTTCAACCCGTCCAGCAGCGCGGCATCCCCGCAGGTGCAGTCTTTTTCCCGGATGCGAATCAGCCTGTGGGGCAACAGGGCTATGATTCGCGGTTGCAGCCCTGGGATCGGTTTCCTGGCAACCTCGAATGGCATCCCATGGCTTATGCCAACTGTGGGGCAGCAGATTGCATCGTGGCACAGGTGCAGCGCGTCATTAGCCTTGCGCCGCCCGGAACGCAGATTGAACCCGCGATCGCAGGCACTTGGGGACAGGTGCTAAACAACCGTCCGGCTCTAGAAGCCCAGATGCAAGCCATTCACCAAGCTGCGCCACAAATTACCTCTATGAGCCACTTTGCGTTTTCGTGGCAAGATCCGCAGTATGATCGCGATCGAAAATTCTGTCGGCTACAGTAAGTGGATAGTTCGATTTAAACCATGAAAACAGACAGCCCCATCCTTGCGAACCGTCAAACGGGTCTAGTGCTCAAAGTCACGGGCATTATTCTCATCCTGGGCGTTTTGGTAGACTATGCCATCCTGGCTATCCCCCCAGATTTTTCCAACAGCAGTTGGCTGGTGAATCTGATGGATCAATGGATTGGGCGAGGTACGGTTCCTTTGTTAGGCGTGGCTTTCATCGTCTTTGGCATCTGGGTCGATCGCGCTATAAACGGCGATCGCGATCGCAACGGTCTGCTGCTGTCTACGCTGGTGCTTTCTCTGCTGCTGGGGATTGTTTTTTTGCTGTTTGTGCCGCTGCATCTCGTCAATAGCAACCTGGCAGGCACAACGCAGACCGCTCAGATTACTAAACAGGCTGAGGCGGCACAGCAACAGCTCGAAGCCCAACTGGCGCAGCAAAAAGCCAGAGTAAGCGCCTTGTTGTCAGACGATCGGCAGGTGGCTCAACTTCAGCAGCAGCTAGACAACGCGCCACCAGAGCAGCAGGCGCAACTGCAAAAAATCCGCGAAACATTGGAAAAAGTGAAAGCCAATCCCAAAGCGCTGGATCAAGAAGTAGAGCAGGCACGGGCGCAGGGAATGGCACAAATTAAGCAGCAGCAAGATCTGGCATTAAAACAGGCGCAAACGACTCTGCAAAACTCCCGCAACCAGGCAACTATCAGCAGCAGCCTGTTGGCGATCGGTTATTTGGTAATCGGCACAGCAGGTTTATTCGGACTGCGATCGCGGGACGATCGTTCGGTAACGGCGCGATCGCGGTAATAATCTCAGGGCTTAGGCTTTCTCGCCATCAACGTGATTGACGCGCCGCAGTTTCAAGATATCGCTCATTTTACGAATCTGTGCAAAGGTGCGTTCTAGCTGGTCGTGATCGATAATGTCAATGCCGAGGCTGATCGTTGCCGTTTGTCCTGGAAAAGTTTTGACTTGAGCACTGCGGACGTTGATGTTGTAGTCACTCAGGCGAGACAGGATGTCTTTCAGTACCCCGACGCGATCGATCGTCTCGATCTGAATTTGCACCGGATAGGTTTGAGGACGGCTGTTGTAATACCCATTCGTGTTCCAGCTCACCGGAATCAGGCGATCGCCTGGAATGCTGTCGGTGTTGTGACAGCCTTGGCGATGAATCGAAATGCCGCGACTGCCTAACGTCACGACTCCAATAATCGATTCGCCTGGGACTGGGTTACAACAGCCCGCTAGCGAATAGAGCAGTCCTTCGACTCCGGCGATCGGACAGTTTTTAGTCTGCGTAGAAGGAGCTGGGGCTGCGGCATGAGAGGGCAGCAGTAAGGTTTCGGCATCCTTCTCCAGACCTACCGCTGCGGCAGAGGCGATCGGCTGCTTGGCTTTGACAGCTTCTCGAATCCGATTCACGACCAGATTCAGCGTGATTTCGCCATAGCCCAAAGCCGCTAACAAATCTTCAGCGGAAGGATAATTGCACCGCTCCGCCACGGTTTGCATCGGGTCAGATTTCAGCAGGGCATCTAAGCCGCTTTTGCCCAGTTCTTTTTCGAGCAGTTCCCGACCGCGCAGCAGATTTTCGTCCCGATTCGATCGCTTATACCACTGGCGAATGCGATTGCGCGCGCTGGGCGTGACCACAAAGTTAAGCCAATCGAGGCTAGGGTGGGCATTTTTCTGGGTGATGATTTCCACGATGTCGCCGTTCTTTAGCGGTCTATCCAGCGTAATCATCCGCTCGTTTACCCGCGCCCCCGCACAGTGGTTGCCAACTTCCGTGTGAATTCGATAGGCAAAATCGACTGGCGTGGAACCCTGGTTTAGCACAACGACATCACCGCTGGGCGTGAAGACGTATACATCATCGTCGAAGAGGTTGTCTTTGACGCTCTCTAGATATTCTTGAGCATCCTTGAGGTCGGTTTGCCACTCCAAGAGCTGCCGCAGCCAGGTAAATTTCTCGTCATCTGATGACACTTTGCTGCTGGAATTGCCGGATTCTTTATACTTCCAGTGGGCTGCAATCCCGTACTCCGCCACATGGTGCATTTCCAGGGTGCGAATCTGCACCTCGATCGGTCGTCCCTTCGTGCCAATCACTACCGTATGAAGCGACTGATAGCGGTTGGGTTTGGGCAAGCCAATGTAATCTTTGAAGCGACCTGGAATGGGGCGAAAAGCATCATGCACGACCGCAAGGGCGCGGTAGCACTCATCCACAGTGTTCACAATCACCCGCACCGCCGCGACATCGAAGATTTCCTGAAACTGTTTATTCTGTCGCTGCATCTTGTGGTAGATGCCATACAGATGCTTCGGACGACCGCTGATTTCGTGAGCCTCGATCCCCAATTGCTTTAGGCGCTGTTTCAACGTGATTGCCACGCGATCGAGCCGATCTTCGCGATCGGTGCGCTTTTCGGTGACTAGCTCCTGCATCTGCCGATATGAGTCTGGCTCTAGATACTTGAACGCCAGATCTTCTAGCTCCCACTTGAGCCGCCCAATCCCCAATCGGTTCGCCAAGGGCGCGAAGATTTCGCGGGTTTCTAGCGCAATTCGGCGGCGCTTCTCGTCGGGTAGGTGCTCCAAAGTCCGCATGTTGTGCAGGCGATCGGCAAGCTTGACGACAATGACGCGAATATCTTGCGCCATCGCCAAAAACATGCGGCGAAAGTTTTCTGCCTGCCGTTCAGTTTTGCTGGAGAAATTGAACTTCGACAGCTTGGTCACTCCCTCGACCAATCGGCGGGTTTCAACCCCAAACTTGCTTTCAATCTCGTCCGCAGTCACATCCGTATCTTCGATCACATCATGCAGGAAACCTGCGGCAATCATCGCCGCGCCGCCGCCCAAGTCGCGCAGCAGCCCTGCTACCGCGACCGGATGGGCAATGTAGGGTTCACCCGAAGCGCGGGTTTGCCCATGGTGCAAACAGTATGCAAACTCAAACGCCTGACAGACTAAGGTAGAGTCCGCAGGCGTTGAAGGGGTTCCGGCACAAGATAATGGCGATCGCTGGTCAATAATGCACTCCTGGAGCCAATTAGGGAGCGCAATGTCAGTTGGAAGGGTAGAAGTTGCTGCGTTCATGCTGTCAAGCCCAGGAATAGTGCCGATTTTCATGGATCAGTGGGGCTACCTAAGGA
>JBBSFA010000476.1:0-3762 GCA_038239185.1 Elainellales cyanobacterium
CAACGCGATCGCTCAACAGCTCGACCAGCGTGGGAATACAAGACTGATTGCCTAAGAGTTCCAAAGACTGAGCAGCAGCTTCCCGCACGTAAAAATCTGAGCAAGATAACGCCCAAGTCAAGGCGGGTACAGCTCGCTGATCGCTCAATTTGCCTAATGCTCTTGCCGCATTGCGCCGCAGCGGATAGCCGCCGACCTCGGTGCGATCGTCCTCATCTTTAAGAGCGGCAATCAGCACCTCAACCGCCTGCGGATTATTCACCCGAAACCGCCCTAGCCACCAAGCCGCATAGATTCGCAGCCCCAAGTCTTCACCCTGAAGATTGGCGATCGCTTGCTCCACGGTTAAAGGCTCGTCGTTTTGGATCGTAGGTTCGGCGTAGTCCATGTGGCATTAAAGAAAAATTAAACAAAACAATGCCCGGAGGAATAAACAAAACCAACCTGAGTCGGTCATTGCCTATCCCTCCGGGCACGATCGCCTCAATTAGCTGAGCGCATTGATAGCATAGTCGAGGTAGGAGTTAGCTTCAACAGCAGGGTCGCCGCTCATGCCGTGGTTTGCCTTGACATACTTCAGAGCTTCGATGTACCAGCTAGGAGATAGGTCAAAGGTGCGGTTGATTTCAGCGATGCCGCCGATCAGGTAGTCATCCATGGGACCTGTGCCACCGACCACTAGGCAGTAGGTGACCATGCGGATGTAGTAACCGATATCACGAACGCACTTGTCTTTGCCGGTTTGGGTCGAAGCAAAGTTGGGCCCTTCCATGCTGGTGGTGTAGGGGAACTTGCCGTACACTGCATTCGCTGCGCCAGAAGCCAAGGAAGAAGCTTTTTCGCTCAACGCTTTAGCTGCTTCCAGACCTGCTTTAGCTTGGCGGAAACGACCAAAGGCAACTTGGATCTCGGTGGAGCTGAGGAAACGTCCTTGAGAATCAGCAGCCGAAACGGCTTCGGTTAGAGGGGTTTTCATGGTGAGAGTATCTCCAAATAATCTGGTTTAGTAAATCAGCGAGTCAATGAAAGGAGGAATCGCTGAATCAGCGATCGCCGGACTTAGCCGACCGCAGAAGCAGCCTTGTCAAAGTAGCTACCAACTTCGCTCATCAGGCTGGAACAATCGCCACGGGTCACACCATTGGTGTCATTTGCAATTGCGATCGCAGCTTCTTTCATTTTCTTCACGCCAACTGCCACGGAAGCACCGGGAGTTCCCAGAGCCAGGTAGGTTTCTCTCAAACCATTGAGGCAACGATCATCTAGGATGCTGGCATCGCCTGCGTAGATAGCGTAGGTGATGTAGCGCAGGATGATTTCCATGTCGCGTAAACAAGCAGCCATCCGACGGCTGGTGTAAGCGTTGCCGCCCGGTGCAATTAGACCAGGTTGCTCAGCAAACAAAGAGCGAGCCGCATTCGCAACGATCGCAGAAGCATTGCTGGTAATCCGGTTAACCGTGTCTGCCCGCTTGTTGCCATCTGCAACCATAGCGCTCAAAGCATCGATTTGAGAAGCGCTGAGGTATTCACCCCGTGCATCAGCCTGGGAGACGACCTTTGCAAATGCGTCCAACATAACTACAATCTCCTAATATGTTTAGTTGAATAGGGTTTTGATCATGACCCCTGGTTGAGTTCAGCAGTTCATCAAACTGAACCGAAATCCAACGCTAGAAGATCAGTGACCTGGTAAATTTCTCCGGTGCTTCCACATCGGGAAGCTTTAAGAGATTTTACATTTTAGAAACTAGAGGACTTGACCTAGCAGATGGCTCAACAAGCTGCATCCGCTCTGTAAGCTCCTCAACTTCTTTTTTATACTATATCGTTGAATCCTTTGTTCGTTACGAATTATCAAGCAAATTGGGAATCCAACAATAGGCGCGATCGCCACAAGCAAGACAGGGAGGTGGTTTCACCAAATGTTACAGTTCATACAACCAGTTTAAAGCCTTCCAGATGCAGCTAATTTCTGTTCCAAATCAAACAGAAATCCGTGGATATATTCCTCAGTCCACTCCGTGCCATAGAAGCGGGTGAACATGCCGCGCGCTGGATCTTTTTCGGCGCGGTAGCGTAAGTAGCGCAGTTGAGCCTGCTCAATCTCTTTTAAGGCTTGCCCATCCGTCACTGGCTCTGCCCGATCGACAAAGTCCAGATACGCCTGGAGGTAGTCCTTGAAAGCGTCAAATACATGAGTCTCCACGACCTCGGTTTGCTGAGGACGAGTCCACAGGAACGCAGGCGAGAAAAAGGGACGCGCTTCGTCTGGAAAATCGCCGCCCCAAGGCAAGTGCTGTTGATGGGCTGCAAAAATTGGCAAAATCGGCTGCGTATATTTTTCTTGATAGGGCGGGCTATCTCGAAACAGCGGCTGCATATCCAACGCAATCAGATGTCCTCCCGTAAAGTCACTAAATCTGCGCCAAAAAAGGGCAGGTCGTAGTTCAGATGCGGGAAAATCACAAAGTTGAGCACTTATGGAAGGCAGGGAGATTCACAAAACATCTCAGGAAGTTTTAGAGGCACTCAAAGCCGGAACCGCGCCTGATCAACTTGTGCTTAAGCAGGCGGATTTGTACCAGATTAATCTCAGCGGTCTTGACCTGGTACGGATAAATTTAAGTCATGCTTCTCTGATTCGTGCGAATCTCAGCCAGACTAACTTAAGTCAGGCGAATCTCAGCCATGCCGATCTCAGAAGTGTCAGTTTGAAAGACGCGCAGCTCAAGGACAGCAATTTGCAGGCAGCTTGTCTATATCGAGCTGACCTGAGCGGCGCAGATTTAACCGATGCCAAACTGCAAGGCGCTCGGTATGATAGCCAAACTGTTTTTCCAGCCGATTTTGCTTACAAATCCTCTGGAGCGATCGGACCCGGAGCAAATTTGAATGGCGCACAGCTCAACACAGCAGACCTGCGAAATGCCGATTTGCAAAAAGCTAGCCTGCTGGGGGCATATTTGGGCGGAGCCGACCTGACGGGAGCCAACCTCAAAGAGGCGCGACTGGTACAGGCAGATCTGCGAACGGCTTATCTGACGGGGGCTTACTTACGCAATGCCCGATTGAACGGGGTCAATTTAGCAGGCGCAGACCTGAGAGCCGCCGATCTGACGGGGGTTGAGTTTGAGCATCTAGAAAGCATCGCCGGAGCCGATTTTAGTCAGGTTCAGGGGCTAAGTGAAGCGATGCGATCGCAACTGCTTAGCCACCCAGCCCAAGAGCTAAAAACCATTCACCCACTGACTTTGAGAACAACGTTAGCCAGCCTGAGGCTACCCTAAAATCTAGGATTTAATTGCAACCCAGCCTTTCTTCAGCAGCGCCAGAAAGGTAGCAATTCCTTTGGAAAACCCTTCAGGGTCGGGCAAGACATACTGCGAAAATTCTTCATACGGTCGCCACGGCTCTGAAGCATCATGTCGCAGGTGGAGGACTCGCTCTGTTCCTTCCAGTTTCCAGAGCATCTCACCGCTATTGGATAAATCAGTCATGGCAGTCTCCATAAACAAACGATCTTGTCAACAAAAACACTAGGCAATCCTACCGAGCAATTTGTTGCCCCTTCAGATTGTGCCAGTCTAGTCGTTAAAGTCTGTAGACATCGCTACATTCTGTCTAGACTTTTTTACCACTATGCTGTACAGCATACGCTTAGTATAGACTTCCCTAATTTAGCCAGCTATCACCCGAAGAGGTACTTTTTCCCTAGCGATTTTGGCTATGGAAGCAAGTCTTCCATAGCTGCCCCGACTAC
>JBBSFA010000477.1:0-3756 GCA_038239185.1 Elainellales cyanobacterium
AAAGATTGTTGAATGATGGAGAACTCACTATCAAGTGGGGACGGAAAATTAAGAACAAGGGAAATTCTGTTAATGCAAATTAAATGCGCGACAGCTTATGACAAACTCTGCTTTACCCAACCCTGCGGATAACCTGAAAGTTGAGCAAGCTGCCACTGGCAACCAGAACCAAATCATCGGTCAAGCGGTCAGCAGCACGATCTTCAATGTGACGGGCGGCCAAATCACCATCTATCCGTCTCAGCTCGATCGCCCTGCCGCAGTAGAATCTGAGCCTTCGACCTCAGCGATCGGCGCAAATCCTTACAAGGGATTGCTGGCATTTCAGGAAACCGATGGCGATCGCTTTTTTGGGCGAGAGAAAGAGCTCACAATTCTCTGGCAGAAGCTTAGCCTGCTGCATGAGGAACCTGAGCGGACTAGCATCCTGCCGATTTATGGTCCCTCTGGATCGGGAAAGTCTTCTTTGGCGCGGGCAGGTTTGATTCCAGAACTGGCACGCCGACCTTTGCCATGTCGCGATCGGGCTAGGGTTGCCATCCTGGTGCCGGGAACTCATCCGCTAGAGGCTTTGGCGGCGGTGCTGGCGCGGGTGGCAACCCATGACCCGACTCCCGTTGCCAAAACTCGCGAATTTGCGACAGAACTGGCGCAGCCAAACGCCTCTAGAACGTATGACGGACTACGGCGGATTGTGAATGTGCTGCCGGAGACGCATGTTTCGCCGCTGATTTTGCTGGTTGATCAGTTTGAGGAGATCTATACCCTCTGTAAGGACTCGGTGCAGCGCGATCGCTTTGTGGAAAATTTGCTGCAAGCCGCCGCAGAAGAGGCTCAGCAGATGTTGATTATCATTACCTTACGCAGTGATTTTTTGGGCGAAATTCAGAAGCAGCCAGCGTTGAATCGGCTGTTTTCGGAGCAGGGATTTTTGGTTCCGGCGATGGGTGAAGCTGAACTGCGGCAAGTGATTGCGAAACCCGCAGATCTGGCAGGTCATCCGCTGGATGAGGCGACGATCTATCTGCTGGTGGAAGATACTGCCGGACGCGAGGGCGCTTTGCCGCTGCTGCAATCTGCCCTCAGTTGCATTTGGAAAGGACTGACGCAAGGCGTTAAACCCGCTCAGACCTTAGAGCAGATGGGAGGAGTCGGGGGCGTGCTGGCAGGCGAAGCCCAAGAAGTGTACGACAGCCTTAGCCCAATCGAACAAGCGATCGCTCGCCGGGTGTTTCTCAGTCTGGTGCAGCTTGGCGAAGGCACCAGGGATACGCGTCGTCGGGTGGCGGTAGACTGCCTGATCTCGCATCAGGATGACCCGGAGCAGGTGAAACAGTTGATCGATCGATTTGCCGAACCGGGTATCCGCTTGATTACCTGTTCCACCAGCCACGAGGATGTTGAAACTGCCGAAATCACCCATGAAGCCTTGCTTGACCATTGGCGATCGCTGAATCAGTGGTTAGATCAGAGCCGCAATGACCTGCGCTTTCAGCGGCGGTTGGAGGAAGATACCCAGCGCTGGGAGCAGCACGGTCGCCCAGAAGGGAGCCTTTGGCGAGCGCCAGAATTTGACCTGCTGAAGCAATATCAACAGCGGTGCAGCGCCAATCTCACCTGCCTGCAAATGGCATTCTTTACCGCCTCCCAAACCGCTGAGGAGAGCCGTAAACAGGAGGAAATCCAGGAGCATAAAAAAGAGCGGCAGCAGCGACTGCTGCAAGGGGTCTTATGCGGTTTAATCCTCAGTGCGATCGGCTTTGCGAGCTATCAACAGCAGCAAGCCGAAGTGCAACGGGTGAGGCAGTTGACAGAGTTTTCGGAAGCGTTGCTCTCAACCCAACCGCTCAATGCCGAAACCAATGCGATCGCTGAGATCAATGCGATCGCGGCTGTTGACCTCAGTCAGTCTCCTTTGATTCGGTGGACGCAGCATTCGATCGCGGACTCTGCGAAGCAGGCTTTGTTGCATACGATTCAGGTGGCTGAGGCGCGGAAAGTCTTGGTGAGCCAGGCGGATCAAGTGGTGGCGATCGCGTTTAGCGGGGATGGCGAAAAAATTGCTAGCGGTGGAGCAGATCACAAGGTACGGTTGTGGGATGCCAATATGCAGCAGCCGATCGGCAAACCGTTTGGCAAACGGTCGGAGTGGCATCAAAAAGCAGTTCTTGCCGTTGCCTTTAGTCCCGATGGCGAGCGGCTGGTCAGCGGCAGTGTCGATCGCACGATTCGCGTCTGGGATGCCCAGACTGGGAAACTGATCGGCAAGTTAATTGGGCATCGCTATTCGGTGGTTTCGGTGGCTTTTAGTCCCGATGGCAAACAGATTGTGAGCGGCAGTGATGATAAGACGATTCGCCTGTGGGATGCCACGACTGGGAGGCAACTGATGCAGATGAAGGGAGAGCCGTTTCAGCCGATTCTAGTGGGCTTTAGTTCGGATGGGAAGACCGTTTTTAGCCGAAGTTTTGATAACGTGATGCGGTTTTGGGATGCTGGCACGGGTGAATTAAAAAATGAACAAAACAATCCCTTGCAGACGAGTTCGATCGCCTTTACTTCGGGTGGCAAAACGATCGTGAGCGGAAACTATGAGAACCCAGCGGATCTAACCAGTCTGTTGAAAACTGCCTGCGATCAGTTAGATAGCTATTCCAACCTGCTAAAAGACAAAACCGAAATCACCAAAGAAATTAAACACACCTGCCCTCACAACGGCTGGAGCAAACCCCAACCCTGACGGGCGATCGCTATCGCAACATCTCCCCCACCGCCACTAAACAATCCGGAAACGCCAGCGGCGCAATCCCATCCGTCGCAGACAGCACCCTCTCACTGCCATAACCTGTCGCAGTGGGCGATCGAAACACATACAGCCGCCGCTGATTCACATCCAAAATCCAATAGTCCTGAATCCCCGATCGCGCATATGCTGGAGCCTTTAATTCGCGATCGCGCTTCAGGGTGCTATCCGCCACCTCAATCAGCAAATAGATTTCACTCGGCGTGGGATGATGATCCTCATAATCGATCGGATTAACCCGCACCACTGCCACATCGGGTTCCGGCTCAGAATAGTCATCCAGTTGAATCGGGTCTTGCAATCGAATCAAGACGCGATCGCCCAACCGAGCCTTCAGCAACCGCTCAATCCGCGTCACCCCTGCACTGTGAGCCGTTCCCTTCGCTGCCATAGTGTAAAGCTGCCCGCCAATTAACTCAACCCGCTCATCTGGTTCCAAAACTCCCGACTCCACCATCCGGTGGTAATCTCCGACGCTAAGCAACCGCAGATCTGCAATCATCCCCAAACCCTCCATAGTGCTGGTGCTAATCAAATATTCTGGCAGCAGTTTATGCGCCGGAACCCGAAGATTCAACAGTAGCGAGACGCTTTGTTACACGATCGCGCTCACCGAAGGTTCATCGGTGAGCGCGATCGGCGCGATCGCCCTACCGCACCAGCACCGACATATATTTGCCATCTGCAAACGGAGCCGGAACGATCGGCGTGAACTGGATGCGATCGGTGGCGATGCGTTTGACGTAGAACTCGTTAATTAGATGCGTCACTTGGTCGCGATCGCCAATAATCCACACCTGCGCTTTTTCCGCAGACCGAACTGGCAGCAGTTCGTTGAACTCTGAAGTCATCGTTGTGTCCTCGCTAATGCGTTGTTTTGGAGTGAAGAAAAGCTTAAGGCGTGGTTGCCTAAACCACGATTTTGCATTAGCGAGGCGATCGATGTTTTAATC
>JBBSFA010000478.1:0-3755 GCA_038239185.1 Elainellales cyanobacterium
AGGTCGGCGTGAGGAAGTGGCAGAGAAAATCACGGAGCCGTTTCAATATTTCGAGTTTATCGAAAAGCCCTTTGAGCAGAAAGAGCTAATTGAGGCGATTAAGGCAGCGATGGCAAAATCGCGCCTGCCTCGCCAGCGGACTACCGCTCCGGCAGCGGCTCCAGCGGCAGCAGCAGCAAACGGCAGTTCAGCAGATGTAGCCGCGCTAAATCAGAAAGTCGAGAAAATGCAGGCTGAAATTGATCTGCTGAAGAAACAAATGGCGCAGCTTTTAACGTTTATCCGCCAAAAGCTCAAGTAAGCCAGAAGCGTGTAACCCGCTAGCTTGCCTGATATTGCTCCAGCGTATGCTTTTCCCAAAGCGACTGATACAATCCGCCCTGACGCAACAGCTCTAGATGCGCGCCAAACTGGACAATCCGCCCTTGATCCATCACCAGGATTCGATCGGCGATCGCAGCGGCTCCCAACTGGTGCGTGATGAACAGCACCGTTTTGCGGCGCGTTCCTTCGGAGAGGTTGCGGAGAATTTGGGTCGCGGTTTGGTTATCTACGCTAGAAAGCGAATCATCCAAAATCAAAATCGGCGCATCGACGAGCAGCGCCCTTGCCAGTGCGGTTCGCTGGCGCTGCCCGCCCGATAGGGTAATGCCACGCTCACCCACGATCGTTTTGTACTGCTGGGGAAAATTGAGAATCTCCGCGTGAATTTGGGCTTGCTGGGCAGCTTGCTCTACTTCTTTTTGCTCGCTGACTGGATCGCCGTAGCGAATATTATTTTTGATCGTCGTGCCAAACAAAAAGCTTTCCTGCGGCACATAGGCGATCGCCGCCCTCAGATCGCGCAGCCGAATTTGCGTAATATCGAGTCCATCCAGAAAGATTTGCCCCGGCGCGACATCGAGCAGGCGCGGCAGTACGTTCGCCAAAGTCGATTTGCCGGAGCCAATCGGTCCTACGACCGCGATCGTCTGTCCCGGCTTAATCGTAAAGTTGAGATCTTGAATCGCCGCTACGGCTGCGCCAGGGTAGGTATAGCTAAGATGCTGCGCCGTCAGACAACCCTTGACTTGCTGCTGCGGTAGGGCGATCGCCCCGGAGACATCGCGGATTTTTGCCTCTGCCAATAGGATTGTCTCTAATCGATCGATACTAACCTCGCCGCGCTGATAGGCTGTAATCGTGAAGCCCAGCAGCGCAGTTGGAAAGACCAACCGTTCGGCAAACAGCAGCAACGCCACAAAATTACCCACGCTCAGGGAGCCATTGGCGATCGCCCCCACGCCCAAAGCCAAGAGCGCGAGCTGGCTGATACTGGCTAAGCCGCGCAGCAGCGGAAACAGGGTGTTTTGCGTTTTGGATAGCTTTAAGTTCGCGGTCAAAAGCTGCTGGTTGAGCTGCCGGAAGGCTTGGCGTTCGTTGATTTCCTGGGCGTAGATTTTGATCAGCGCAATGCCGCTCATGTCTTCCTGAATCAGATCGCTCAAATCAGCGGTGGCTTCCTGCACAGCCATCTGCTGAGTTCGCAACCGTTGGCTGAAGACCTGCACCAAAATCAAAATGCCGGGATAGATAGCGATCGCCACCAAAGTCAGCCGCAGGTCGATCCCAATCATCGCAGGCAAAGTCAGCGCATAGGCAAACACCATGTTGGCTAAACTCAGCACCGCAAAGCCCAACAGCCGCCGAATATTGTCTACATCGCTGGTGGCGCGGCTGATCAAATCTCCGGGCGTATTTACCGCAAAATAGCTGGGTTCCAAAGTCAGCAGATGCCTAAAAATCCGCTGCTTCAAATCAAACTCGACCTGCCGCCCTACCCCAAACAGCAAGACTCGCGAACTCATCCGCACGACCCACATGACTGAAGCCAACCCCAAAATCCAGATCGCGTAATACACGGCGCGATCGAACGTAAAGGTTGTCTGCAACTCATCCAGTCCATCTCGAATCAGCAGTGGAATATATACGCCTACCGCATTGACCACCAGCAATGATAAGACTCCTATGCCTGCTTGCCGCCAGTGCGGACGCAGGTAGGAGCCAAGTTTTTGCAGCCGAGACATATCTATACTCCCAAGGGGTCAGTTAACCAGCCTCTTAGAAAATAGTAGACCGTGGCAAGATATTCATCTACAACGCGGCTGGTAATGGTGAGGGCTTCGGCACTGGGGATCAAATCGGTAAGGGCGGCAAGTTTAAGTCCGGCTTGACTTTGGAACACATAGAAGTCGGTAGGTTTAGGAATAATGGCAAAATTAAGACGGGCAAAAGTAGAAGCCGCACGCCGCAGTCCCAATGCAGGCGTGACCAGTTCGATCGGGATGCGAGGTCCGACAGAGGTCGTGGTCGGCAGTTCTTGGGTCGTGTTGTCGCAAACGGCATAGAGGCGGCAGTCGCCGGGCACATTGCCAGGACTCAGCAGTTTCCGCACGGCGATCGCGCTGCTCCGAGGATCGATCCCTTCCGCATCCACTCGAATTTGCTCCGCCGGAATCCCGCCGCGCTGTACCAAAAAGTTAGTGATGGCTTGCTCAGAGGTGACATTGGGCTGTGCTAGGAGCGGCTGCGGTCCGGCGCTGACAATGACGATCGGACTAATGCCTCGCCCCCTTTGTTCTGCATAGAGCTGTCCGGCATAGAGCAAGCGCGATTGCAAAGTCACGCTTAAGCCATCGGCAATGTTGCTTAACTGCGAACGGAGGCGATAGGCGGGATTGCTGGGCGCAGTGCCATCTCCCAGAATCACGATCGCGGGTACATCGCGATCGACTGGACGCTGGCTGAGATCTAATGCCGTTTTTTGTTCGGTTTGGGCAGTCAGCAGATAGGCAGTCAGCGGCAAACTGGAGATCAATAAAATCAGCAGCGCAGACATCACCTGAGGTCCTTTAATCTTTTTGGTACCTGCGCTGATGGCATAGCCCAGCAGCAGCAAGCACAAACCCAGGGGTCGCAAGGGAAAAGATAGAACTCCCCAAAGGATGCCGACGGTGCGATTGGTTGGGTCGAAAAAGGCGAGTACCATCAGCAGCACTAGCACCAAACCGCCGAGCCAGGTCAGATAGCGTCGATCGATCCAGGTCAGCAAAACAAACCGGACTAGAAAGTAAACCCCAACCAAGATTAGGATTTGCGTAATTAACTCAAACATTGTCGCCCTCCCTTACACCACCCATAACAGAGCCTGCCAAAAGCACATACACATATAGCGTACTCAACCGCCTGCTTAACTTTAATCAAACTCTGCCTCGATCAATCACGAAAACCAAAATTAATTTAGAAATTTTAGCTAGGCGACAGTAAATCCGCTCCAGATTCAGTCAGGTCGCAAATTTAGCTAAGCAAATATCAAAGCAAAAATCGGGCGAGACATCTCTCACCCGATCGATCTAGACAAAGCTACTGATGCGCTACAGCCAATCAAAAAGCACTCGTGCGATTCACCAGCAAGGCAGCTAAGGTTTTGCCGATAATCTCTAAATCATAGGACGGTGTCCAAAGGCGCTGGTATCGCAGATCTAAATTCAGCACCTCTTCAAAATCCCGCACGGCAGACCGTCCGTTAATCTGCCACTCGCCCGTCAGCCCTGGCTTAACATTGAGACGTTGCCAATGGCGATCGGCGTAGTGGATCACCTCATCATGCGTCGGAGGACGAGTGCCCACTAAGCTCATTTCACCGACTAAGACGTTCCAAAACTGCGGAAATTCATCAAGACTCGTTTTGCGAAGAAACCGCCCGATCGAGGTGA
>JBBSFA010000479.1:0-3752 GCA_038239185.1 Elainellales cyanobacterium
ACTCTGAAGTAGGCTCTGAAGCAGGCAACTCTGAAGGGGGCGAGGGGAGGGCAGGCAGAGAAAAGTAGAATGTTGCGCCTTGCTCAACGCCGCCTTCTGCCCAAACGCGCCCACCATGTCGATGAACAATACGCTGCACATTGGCTAAACCAATGCCTGTCCCTTCATATTGTGGATCAGTATGCAGCCGCTGAAAGACCCCGAACAGTTTATGAGCATATCGCATGTCAAATCCGATGCCATTGTCTCGTACAAAAAATACTACCTCAGACTCATTCTGTATAGCACTAATCCAAATCTTTACCTGAGTCTCTGCTGCCTGAGATTTGATTCGACTGTACTTCAACGCATTCTCTAATAGGTTGTACCACACCAGCCGCAGCATTGCCGGATCGCCCTGTACCTCTGGCAACGGATCAACCTGCCAGGAGATAATCCGATCGCCATTATCCAAATCAAGGCTTCGCTGCACATCCTGCACCAACTGCCTCATGTTCACCTGCTTCCAGCGCAATTCTGCTCGTCCCATCCGCGAGAAAGAGAGCAGGTCATCCACTAAATTTCCGGCTTGTTTGGTCGCCTCCGCAATGATTTTAAGGTAGCGCTGATTGGTGGCATCCAGGTTACCTGCGTTCAGCCGTTTTTCTAGAAGTTCTAGAAAGCCACCAATGTGCCGCAGCGGGGCGCGCAAATCATGCGAAACGGAGTAAGAGAAGGATTCCAGCTCACGATTGGCTTCTTCGAGCTGAAGCGTCCGCTGTTTAACCCGTTCTTCCAAATGCTCATTGAGCTGCCGAATCTCTGCCGCAGTTTGCTGGCGATCGTGAACATCCATCACGGTTCCCACCCATTCACGAAGGGTGCCATCTGGATTTAGCAAGGGTACTCCTCGCGCTTCACAGTAACGATATTGCTGGCTGGCATTGTGCCAAATTCGCCCCGCCCCCTGATAAGGCTGGTGATGTGTGCGGGCATTCATCCAGTCGGTCAGCAGCAGTTGGCGATCGTCTGGATGCAATGCTTCGATCCAGCCAAATCCCTGATGAGCCGCCCAAGGCTGTCCCGTATAGACTTCCCAAGCGGGTTGAGGCGTGATAAACGCGCCTGCCTGATTGGCAGTCCAGACGATCGAGGTCAGCACCGAAACCAGCGATCGATATCGCTCCTCACTCTGCCGAATTGCCGTTCCAGCCTGCTGCCGCATCTGCGCCATGTCTAACTGCACCCGCACCCGCGCCAACAGCGTTCGCATCGAAAAAGGCTTCGTCAGGTAATCATCTGCGCCCGCATCCAGTCCTTCGACTCGCGCCTCTTCGCCCGCTCTGGCGGACAGTAAAATAATCGGCAGGGATTGAGTGGTTTGATCGCCTCGGAGCTGCCGCAGTAGCCCAAAGCCATCCAGGTTGGGCATCATCACATCTGCCAAGACCAAATCGGGGAGGCGATCGCGGATCGCTGCCAACGCTGCCGCCCCGTCGCTCACGGTTTCCACCTGATAGTATGATCGCAGCGATCGGGCAATATACTCGCGCATATCGACATTATCGTCTGCCAGCAAAATATAGGCTGGAGGGCTGGAGGGTAAAGAAGGGAGCATTGTTGCTAATGCTTGTTCTTCTGGATATTCTGCCTCCGGCAACCAATGCAGCGCTTCTGCCACAAAAGCGTTTGATTGAACCGATGTAACCTGTGGCGATGAAACCTGTGGCGATTGGGAGGGATGGAATTGCAGCCGATCGCTCGGCAAATGCGCTGACCCTAGCGGAATAGAGACTGTAAAAGTGCTGCCCACATCCACCAAACTTAAGACGCTAATTATACCGCCATGCAGCTTCACTAGCTCTTGAACGAGCGCTAACCCAATGCCTGAGCCTTCATGAGTGCGCGATCGCGTGCCGCTGATCTGGTGAAATCGCTCAAACAGACGCGGTAGTTCCTCATTCGGGATACCAGCACCCGTATCCTGGACGGAAAGTTCAACCTGCTGCCCTATTTGGTGCAACCGAACTGTAATTTGTCCGGTAAAAGTAAATTTGAAGGCGTTGGAGAGCAGATTCAGCACAATCTTTTCCCACATCTGGCGATCGACCCAAACGGGTTCGCTCAGCGGCGGACAGTCTAGAGCAAATGCCAATCCGGCTTGTTCAAGCGGCGATTGAAACAGGCCGGCAAGTTCTACCGTGAGCGC
This sequence comes from Elainellales cyanobacterium, assembly GCA_038239185.1. Classification (GTDB taxonomy): domain Bacteria; phylum Cyanobacteriota; class Cyanobacteriia; order Elainellales; family Elainellaceae; genus FACHB-886. The sequence continues at coordinate 2,189 of JBBSFA010000479.1, forward strand.
TGCTAAATCGGTAGGTTGATAAGTTGCCTGCATTCGATCGGCTTCAATCCGCGAAAAGTCAAGCAGGGTATTGACCAATTTCAGCAGCCGTAAGCCGTTGCGATGCACCAGTTGCAGCATTTCTTGCTGAGGCGGCAACAGCGACCCGTGAGTCAGGGCTTCCTCTAGCGGACTGAGCATCAAAGTCAGCGGTGTGCGGAACTCGTGGCTGATGTTGCTAAAGAAGGCTATTTTGGCGCGATCGAGTTCGGCAAGGGCATCGGCGCGGCTGTGCTCTATGGCGTAAGCATCGGCGTTGGCGATCGCCGTTCCCAAATTGCTGGCGACTAGCTCAAAAAAGCCGCGATAGGCATCGTCTAACTCTCGATGGGGATTAATACCTGCGACTAGGAATCCTGCCATCTGGGGTTGTCCCGTTTTGACAATGGGCAGCACGATCGCAGAGTGCGGCGACTCTACCCAAGCCCCGCTGGGCAACTTGCCCAATCGATCGGGTAAGTCTGTCAGCACCTGCGCCTGTCCGGTTTGGTTGACCTGATTTAGGCTCCAGCAATCGGTCTGAGCTAGGTCGAGCTGAGCCAAGTCGAACTGAGCCAAGTCAATCTGCTGCGGACTCGCTAGTTGCCCCGCTTCGGTGCCGATCGCTTCAGCCAGCACGGTTTGCGTTCCGGTAGCATCGGTCAGATAGAGTAGCGCAAAGGGAATGTCTGCATTATTGCTGGCAAGGGTGGTGGCGGCGATCGCACCCGCCTCTTGCACGGTCTTGGCTGCGGCAGTTTGAGCCGCCAACTCTCGTAGGGTTCGCAGCCGTCGTTCGCTAATGACGCAATCTGTATTGAAGCTAACCACGTTGAAGATGCCGCCGCAGCATCCGGCTTCTAAACCGATCGCCGTATAGGAAAACGTGAAATAGTTTTCTTCGAGATAGCCTTTGCGGTTAATCAGGAGCATGAAATCATCTGCCCCGGCTGGCTTTCCGGTGTCAACGACCGCTTGCAGCATCGGTTGAACCGTCTCCCAAATTTCAGCCCAGCACTCCCGGCTCGTTTTGCCTAGAGCCTGGTGCGGATGCTTGTTGCCCAAAATCGGGATGTAGTCGTCGTTATATAAGATGGCAAATTCTGCGCCCCAGTAGATGGCGATCGGGAAGCGCGAACTGAGACAGAGGCTGACGGCAGACCGCAAACTGGGCGACCACTGTTCAACTGCGCCGAAGGGGGTCGCTGCCCAATCCAGCGATCGCATCAGTTGGCGCATTTCGCCTGCGCCTGCGAAGAGATCTTGAGAGAATGCTGCGTCGTTCATTGGCGGAAACATACTGTCTTGACTGCGTTTAATGCCGATCGAGTCCATCTGTTGCTAGTAAAAATTAATACTTAACAGTAATTAATACTTAGTAGCAATTCTTACAGTGTTTTGGGCGAAACGAAGTGTACTGAACAACAGTTTATAACCTGGTTTTACCACTAGGTTAAAAACTTAGGTTAAGCACATCAAGCTCGAATTATGTCAAACTCAAACACGTCAGACTCCAACGCATCGGACTTAGATAGATTCAAACTCC
>JBBSFA010000480.1:0-3747 GCA_038239185.1 Elainellales cyanobacterium
ATCGCGAACCGAGTTAAGGATGAGTTTTTGGCTGTACTCTCTCATGAACTCCGGACTCCGCTGAATCCAATTTTAGGTTGGTCAAGTCTGCTGCGGCAGGGCAAATTGGATGCTGCAAAAGCAACTCAAGCGGCCGCGATCGTGGAGCGCAATGCCAAACTTCAGGTGCAACTGATTGATGATTTGCTCGATATTTCTCGTATCTTGCGGGGCAAGCTCATTCTCAACATGGTTTCGGTTGATCTGAAGGGTGTGATCAATGCGGCATTGGAAACGATGCGATTGAGCGTGGATGCCAAATCGATCGCGCTGCAAACCAATCTAGACCCCACGATTGAACCCGTGATGGGCGATGCCGGACGACTCCAGCAAGTGGTCTGGAATTTGCTGTCAAACGCAGTGAAGTTCACCCCGCCGGGAGCGCAAATTACCATTGATCTGACCCAACTTGGCACGATCGCACAAATTCAAATCTCAGATACGGGCAAAGGAATTCATCCTGACTTTTTGCCCTACGTATTTGAGCATTTCCGTCAAGAGGATGCTGCTACGACGCGCAAGTTCGGCGGGCTGGGGTTAGGATTGGCGATCACCCGCCAAATCGTCGAATTGCACGGCGGGACAGTCTGGGCAGAGAGTCCGGGTGAAGGACAAGGAGCCACCTTTACCGTTCAAATTCCTCTCGCCCCCCAATCTACCGATCTGCCGTCCTCCAGACAAGGCTTAGGATCAACGCACAACCTAAGCGGCATTCGCATCTTGGTCGTAGATGATGAGGCAGACTCACGCGAATTTGTGGCTTTTGTGCTGGAGCAAGCCCAGGCGATCGTCACCAGTGTATCGTCTGGAATTGAGGCACTCCAGCTCATGCTTCAGGCAACTCCCGATCTGATCATCAGTGATATTGGGATGCCTGATATGGATGGCTATATGCTGATCCAACAAATTCGATCGTTAGATCGAACTAAAAACGTGCCCGCGATCGCCCTGACTGCCTATGCCGGAGAACTGGATCAGCAGCAGGCTTTAGCAGCAGGCTTTCAAAAGCACCTGTCCAAGCCAATCGACCTAGAGCAACTTGTCCGGGCAGTTAGTGCTTTGCATAGCGGTAGCTAGTTCCCAGCATCCTCAGCCGCGATCGCATCGTCTATTTCCTCTGGATGCTGAGCATAGTAAGTTCGAGCGGCTTTCAAATCATCTTTCGTCAGCTCTGGGTAGTCGCTGAGCAGTTCTGCCTCTGACCCGCCTAGCGATCGAAACTGAATTAGTTTCCAAACGGGGATTTGCGTCCGACCAATACAGGCGGCACCATTGCAGATTCCGGGCGTTTTTCTTATTTTTGTGGTTGCCATGCTTCTATTATAGTGACAGTTATTGATTCTCTTTTTTGACTCTTCTAAAGTAGATAGATTACCTTTCAAGCGGGTGCACTGAACCCACGAACGGTTTTTCAGCCAAATCTTCAGCCCGAATCAGCGTCAGCAAAGCCCGCCAGCGGTTTTTGAGCGCGCTGTCTTGCGGAGAAGTTCGCAGCCGATCGGCAAGATCAGCAATCGTGTCATACCAAACGACTGGCATTGCAGTTTGATCTGATTGAGCAGCGATCGGCTCAACTCGTTTCACCCAACCATTCACCTCTAAATCTGCTCTAGAAGACGTATTCTCCTGGCAGTAAAGCTTGAAGTACCAGTGATAAAACACATCTTTGGCGATCGCCTCTGAATTAGACGGCAGGCTAATGCTGACAATTCCTGGCGTTTCGGGCAGCGTAAATCTTGTTCGGTAAAGTCGAGTCGTTTCAGCAGAACCCGTGAGGACAGAAAATTCTCCAAACTTAACCTGCTTTGAACCGTAAGGAACATAAAACAGGAAAGTTGGATGAGCCGAAGTCGTCAGCACCGGATTCTCGATCGGCACTAGGGCAATTAGAGTCTGGGAATCAGTCTGTACATCAGTCTGAGCAGAATTAACACAGGTGCTTGAAGCCCCGAGTGATCCTCCCGATCGCGTACTGTTAGGCGGTGGCGTGGAAGGAGGGGGCGGTGGCAGGGGCGGCGACGATCGCTGCACGACCGTTTGTGCTACAGATGGAAAACTTATCCCACCCAGCAGTGCCAATCCCAAAATACCCAATCCTAAAGTGAAGCGAATGAGCCGTATCATGACTTTCTCCTCTGATCGAGCGTGAGCAAAACTTGTGAACTGCCGCTAGTCAACCCCAAAGCTAACAGTGACGGAAGCAGCGGCATCCATCCGCCCTGAATCAGGATGACGAGGCAAAGCTGAGTCAGTGCCAAGACAGCCACGCCATTTGCAGCGATTAACCACAGCCAGGAGCGGCAGCGCCAAACCAAAATTCCGCCCACAGAGGCCCAAGCCCAAACCCAAAGCGTATCTCCCCACTGCAACGCTTTCCACTGGGGCAAACTCCAGATCAGCGGTCTGCGATCGAGCACCGCGCTCAGCATCTGACTCACCAGATGGGCATGAATCCAAACTCCTGGCATTTCGCCATAGGGCGTATTCAGGACATCTTTGGCAACAGGGGCAGTGATGCCAATCAGGACAATGCGATTCTCGACTAAGCTGCGGTTGACTTGTCCTTGTAGCACCTGTTGCAGGGTGGCTTGAGCGGCAGGTAAATCAGTCCGATAGTTGATCAGAATTTGGCTGAGATGTCCGGTCAGAGATTGATAGCCGCCAAAGCGATCGGGCAATTTCTGGAAGGCGACTGCGCCAAACTGCCAGTTCTGGTCGGCATTGACCCGAATCGGCTGAACGCCTCTTGCCGCTAGAAATTGAAACGCTAGCTGGAAGCTGAGACTATAGGGAGTAATGCAGGGCGAAGAGGATGGCCGCAGACTGGGGTCATAAGACAGCACTTGGCGGCGCACTACATCGCTGCCTAGCCCGTCCACTATCAAGTCGCTAAAGCCCATCTGCTGGGTCAACTGCTGGGTTGAGAACTCTGGCGCAGGTCGATAATTGCGATCGGTTAAGCCAAAGGAACAGACTGAAAAGAGGTTTTGATGCTGGCGAAATTGAGTCATCAATGCCGATCGCCCTTGACCTCTGGGCTGGTAACGGTGCATATCCAGACCGATCGCGCGGGGTTGGAGCTTTTCTAGTTTCTGAATCAGTTCAGCTAGAGTTGCATCCTCTAATGGATAGCCATACTGATTGGTATCTGATTCGGTCACTTCAATCACCAAAATGCGGGGGTCTACACGGCCTTCACTGGGACGTAGACGCATCAGCCAATCGAATGTCTGTAGCTCAGCGGATTGAAGCACGCCGACAAAACGCAGTCCCATCACCAAGCCAGCGATCAGCGTGCCTGTCAGCAACCCCACGTTGAGCCGATGCCATGCTGTCCCGCTCGATCGCGACGGTTTTGCAGCCAATTGATCTGGAGCGATCGAGTTAGCTTTGCCGACTGGTTCCGCAGTCATGGCGGTAGCGACGGTAGCATCAAGCGGATGTGGAACCCAATTGCTTATGCTTTGGGATTTATTGATTGTGAAAATATCTCTGCTCGTTGCATGTTAACCATTTTTCAGTTATTTGCCGCGAGAACTGAGGCGTCTGTATTGCGAATGCTAGAAGGTTCGCCTTATGAGTACTTACACAAGCCGATTGTGGACTATTTGACAGCACGGGGAACAAAAATTCATACTCGCCGCCGCGTGCGAGAAGTTCAGTTTGCTGGAGAAGGCGCTGAATGTCGAGTTACAGGGATAGTAATAG
>JBBSFA010000481.1:0-3744 GCA_038239185.1 Elainellales cyanobacterium
GGCAGTCCTGCGACTGGAGGGCATCGCGCATTTTTTGATCCCATTCCAGCAGTCCAACCCCGCAAATACCCCATTGGTGATCAGAACTTTGCTGAAAATAATCATCTAGATAAACAGCTTGATGCGCTCGGTGGAACCCACCAACCCCAATATGCACAATACCACTGGTAATTGTGTGGCGATCGTACTGTGGCACGCGAACGTGAGACAACTGAGACAGAACCGATTCTGTCAATTTCAGAGCAGGTTCACTGTGAATCATTGCACCGCCTCCAGAATTGAAGACCGCCGAGCGATCGCCTCGCCCTGGAGATTGAACAAGTGACAGACTTCACCGTTGATCTGTACAGAGACGCGATCATGAAGCTGACTGGTATTATTCCCATCTGCTTGCACCACTAGGGTTTCACCGCCTTCAATCTGAAGATACAAATAGGTTTCGCCCCCTAACCGCTCTGCCACTAGAACTTCACCTTGCACCGTACCGCTGCGAGGAGTAAGCTGTAAATGCTCAGGACGGATGCCTAACGTGACAGTATCTCCGATCGCGAGAGAACCGGGCTGCACCACCACGGTAACACTTGCACCATTCGGAAGCTGCACGGTTGTGCCCTCAAACTCACTCATGCCCGTCACCGTTGCCGACAAAAAGTTCATCTTCGGGGAACCAATAAACCCTGCCACAAACAGATTACGCGGATGATGATAAAGATCCATCGGTGAACCAACCTGCTCAATCAACCCACCTTGAAGCACCACGATCTTATCTGCCAAAGTCATCGCTTCAACCTGATCATGCGTCACGTAGATCATAGTAGCTTGCAGACTATCGTGTAGCCGCGCTAGCTCAATCCGCATCTGCACCCGCAACGCAGCATCCAGGTTAGATAGCGGCTCATCAAACAAAAACACCTTGGGATTGCGAACTAAAGCCCGCCCGATCGCCACCCGCTGCCGCTGCCCACCCGAAAGCTCTCTCGGCTTGCGTTCCAGCAAATGCTCTAGCTGCAAAACACGCGCGACCTCTTGGGCTTTCTGAAGCCGCTGGGCTTTGGAAACGCCCGCCAGCCGCAGACTAAATGCCATGTTTTCCGCCACGGTCATGTGCGGGTATAGCGCGTAGGTTTGAAACACCATCGCCAAGCCGCGATCGGACGATGGAATATCATTGGCGCGATCGCCATCAATCAGCAGATCGCCTCCGGTGATTTCTTCCAGTCCAGCAATCATTCGGAGCAGCGTCGATTTGCCGCAGCCAGAGGGTCCCACAAACACCACAAATTCCCGATCTTTGATATCCAGGTCAATCCCTTTGAGGACTTCCGTCTCCGCATATCGTTTGCGGAGATCTCTCAAAGTCACAGTTGCCATAAATGCTCCTCTGAAATGTTAATTTAAAGTTGATTTAAACGGTCGCTATTTGACTGCGCCGAAGGTTAGACCGCGGACTAACTGACGTTGACTCATCCAGCCAAAGATCAGAATGGGTGCGATCGCCATTGAAGAAGCGGCAGAGAGTTTCGCCCAAAACAACCCTTCGGGGCTAGAAAACGAAGCAATAAAAGCCGTTAAGGGAGTCGCGTTAATTGTCGTCAAATTGAGGCTCCAGAATGCTTCATTCCACGACAGAATGATCGAAAGGAGCGCAGTTGAAGCAATTCCCGGCAGAGCCAGCGGTAGCAGCACATGCAGCAGCTCTTGCTGAGTCTTTGCCCCATCCATTCGACTTGCTTCCAGAATATCTTTGGGCACATCTTTAAAAAAAGTGTAGATCATCCAAACGGCGATCGGCAAATTAATCAAGGTGTAGATCAAAATCAACCCGATTCGAGTATCCAGCAGGCTAGAATCGCGGAACAGAATATAGATCGGAACCAGAACGCCAACAGGCGGCAGCATTTTGGTAGAAAGCATCCAGAGCAATGTGCCTCTAGTTCGCTTCGTCGGAAAAAATGCCATCGCATAAGCGGCAGGAATCGCCAGCAGCAAGGCTAGCAGCGTTGAACCGATCGAAATGATAATGCTATTTTGGGCAAAGCTAAAGTAATTTGCTCGCTCTTGAATCGTGGCGTAGTTTTCCAGCGTGGGTTGAAAAAAGAACTGCGGTATCGACGAAACAGCATCCACTTCGGTTTTGAAGCTGGTGAGGAACATCCACAGAATCGGGAAGAACAGGACTAGCGCCACTGCCCAGCCCAGCAGCGCGATTAGCAGCTTTTGGTAAGGTTTACGTGCGATTAAAGTATCCCAGTCAAGAAAGTATCCCAATCAAGTATCTAAATTACGAGCCACCAGACGCATCAGAAAGATTGCCACAATGTTGGCTAGCACAACTGCAATCAATCCACCTGCCGAAGCACCGCCCACATCAAATTCCAGCAGTGCCCGCATGTAGATTAAATAAGCCAGGTTCGTGGTTGCTAATCCGGGGCCGCCTGCCGTTGTCACATAAATCTCGGCAAAGATCGTCAGGAAAAAGATCGTTTCAATCATCGCTACCACCGCGATCGCCCGACCTAAATGCGGCAGGGTAATGAATCGAAACGTGGCGATCGCCTTAGCGCCATCCATCCGCGCCGCTTCCACTTGCTCGTCGTCTAAAGACTGAATCGCAGTCAGCAAAATCAGCAGCGCAAACGGTATCCATTCCCACGACACAATCAGAATGACTGAAAACAGGGGATATTGAGCCAGCCAGTCGATCGCACCCAGCCCCATCGATCGGGTAATAAACGCAAAAAGACCGTTGACGGGATGCATCAACAAATTTTTCCAAATTAAAGCGCTGACGGTCGGCATGACGAAGAAAGGCGCGATCGCCAAAATCCGCGCCACGCTGCGTCCCCAAAAGTCTTGATTAAACAAAACGGCAAGCAGTGTGCCGAAACCGATCGTAATCGCTAAAACGGAACCGACCAGGATTAGCGTAATGGCGATCGAAGTCCACAAAGACCCATCGTTGAGCAGATGAGTAAAATTATCAAAACCAGCAAACCCCTGAAGGTCAGGGTTAATCAAGTTGTACCGCTGAAACGAAAACCAGACGGTCATCGCCAGCGGCACAATCATCCACAGCAAGAGCGCCACGACCGAAGGGGCAACAAGCGGTAAGGTGTTTACCTGTCCGTTGGGTTTTACGCTTGGGCGGCGTTTCTGGAGCTTGTAAAAGGGTAGAAGAAGACATGGCTCGCATTAAGTCAAAATTTATACCAAAGTAAACTGCGATCGCGGCAGATGCCTGTAGGGGCGGGTTTAGCCATTAACTTAGTGGCAGAGCAGCTATCTGACTGCGAAACCCGCCCCTACAAACGTCCGCATATGTCGTACAAACCGTTTAAATCGGTGTTACTTAATGTATCCCGCGTTTTTCATCGTGCTTTCAGTGCTAGACTGCGCTTGCTGCAACGCCTGATCCACCGAAGTTTGACCCGTGAGCGCTGAGGCAACCGTTTGCCCCACCTGAGTGCCGATCGCCTGAAACTCTGGAATCCCCACAAACTGCACGCCAGCATAGGGTTTAGTAGCAGTTTGACCGGGCTGAGCCGTTTCGATCGATTTCAGCACAATATCCGCAAAGGGCGCTGCCTTTTTGTACTCTGGATTCGCGTAGGTAGAGGCTCTCGTTCCCGGTGGTACAGCCACCCAGCCGTTTTTGGAACCGAAGCGTTGAACAAAAGCGTTCTAGGTTTACCACACAAAAAACATTTTGGCATCTTCGGGCGACATGTCATTGGTAGGAATATA
>JBBSFA010000482.1:0-3742 GCA_038239185.1 Elainellales cyanobacterium
AATTCGCACCGTCAGTCCGGGGGGAAACAGATGGCGCGATACGGTGGCTTCCGCGATCGGGGCTTGTGACTCTAGCCGCTGCGTCAGTGTTTTAGGCTGCAAAGTCAGCAAGAACTGCGGGTATTTAAGTGGCAGCAGTTCGCGTACCGTATCTGCCGAGAGAAATTTGTTGCCCTCCACTTCAATTTGGTTGGGATCGCGCAGCATCCAATCGGGCAGGGTTGCGACCCAGACTAAGCCGATCGTAAAGCCACTTACCGCCACCACGCGCCAACCCGTTTGCAGGGCACGCCAACGCCGCTGCCAGCGCAGTTGCCGCCGCCGCTCTGCCAGTTCGGATCGGGAAATGGAGGGGATGTCCGCCATCATAAAATTCAGTCGCGAGGAGTGGGAAGGATGAATGTTCCAGCCATGTTACCGTAACCTCCGTCGATCGAAAAAACAATTTCAGCCCAGAATTTCCCTTTCTAGGATTGTTTTCGCCTACTCTTAGCTAGATTGCGACCTTTTGAACCAAATTACAGATTTTTTTAGAGATTTAACCTGCCAAATCTCCGGCAAATCGAGCAGGCTAAACTTTATCAAAACTTTATGTCACTCAAACTTTATCTGAGGCATCTCTGCTTTCACGGGGAAAAGGCGATCGATCGCCCGAAAGGGTTAAACAGAAAGTTACACCGTCAGGACTTACGCAACGTGACAAAACTCCCCCTCCGATTCTTGATCCATCTGATCATTTTGGTCTTGCCCGTCTTGGTTGCCAAAGCAGGCTGGGCACTGCCTGATCGTCCAGCGGATATCTCTGTTTTGGCTGCCGATCATGCGACTGACGAAGTCCTAAAACAAAGCTGGATCGCCTACAAACAAAGGTTTATCCAGGCCGATGGGCGAGTCGTGGATTGGGAGCAGGCAGGGCAAACCACTTCTGAGGGGCAGGCTTATGCGATGCTGCGATCGGTGTTTGCCAACGATCCAGACACGTTTGCCCAGACTTTGCAATGGGCAGAAGCTAACCTAGAGCGACGTGAGGGCGATCGCCGCTCCGATCGGCTGTGGGCATGGCATTGGGGCAAAAAGACTCCTGAGTCCAATCAAGCGGGCATCTTGGACTCTAATTTCGCCAGCGATGCCGATGTGGATGCGATCACCGCGCTGATTTTGGCATCTCGCCGCTGGAACCGCCCAGACTACTTACAGTTGGCGCAAGCCAAACTGCAAGATCTCTGGACGCTGGGAACGATCGAAGTTCGCCCTGATCCCCACAAATCAGCTCAGCCGCAAACTCGGCGCTATCTGATCCCCGGTGCGCTCAATACTTTCCAGCCTGAGCCGCCTGTGGTCTATCTCAATCCCTCCTACTTCGCGCCGTATGCCTATCGCCTGTTTGCCCAAGTCGATTCGAGTCGCGATCGCAACTGGCTGAGCATGGTGGAGAGCGGCTACTGGGCGATTAACGCTTCGAGCCAAGTCTCGCTGGTCGGGTTGCCGAGCGATTGGGTGGCACTGAATACGGAGACTGGCGAATTTCACACCGTGCCCGTAACTAGCTCCCTCCGCAGCAGGTACAGCTTCGATGCCTGCCGGGTTTGGTGGCGCTTGTCGTTAGATGCAGCGTGGTTCAAGGAACCCAGAGCCACAGCCTTTCTGAACAAGCGGCTCCAGCCAATTCGCGACATGTGGCGATCGCAGCAGTCTATCCCGGCTCGGATTACGCTGTTTGGCACGCCGTTCGCTAGCTATGAAGCCACCAGCCAGTATGCAATGCTTTATGCTGCCTTCCGCGTGGTTGACCCGGCGATCGCGGAGCAGATTCGCCAGCAAAAGCTAATGCCGCCTTACAAAGACGGCATCTGGGACAACAATTCTGCTTACTATGTCCAAAATCTGGCTTGGCTAGGACTGTTTCCGCCTAGCGATCTAGCAGCGAATCTGCTTCAACCAGAAAAATAGATTCATTGAATCCAGATGAAAAGCGAGGTTCGCGCTGGGGCAAACCTCGCTTTTCATAGAAGCTTTAGACTGAAGCCGTCTGCTTCTGACGCTGCGGTGCAGCAATTTCCTCGATCATCTTGCGATTGAACGCCGGAATGTCCTGCGGCTTGCGGCTGGTGACTAAACCGTTATCGACCACAACTTCCTGATCGACCCACTGAGCGCCTGCATTCTGCAAGTCAGTTTTCAGCGATTCCCAAGAGGTGAGGCTACGCCCTTTCACCAGCTTGGCTTCAATCAAAGTCCAAGGGGCATGGCAAATGGCTGCGATCGGCTTGCCTGCTTCTGCAAAGGCTTGCACAAACCGCACGGCGGCTGGCTTGGTTCGCAATTGATCTGGGTTGGCGACTCCACCGGGTAGCAATAGCGCGTCGTAGTCAGCAGGATTAGCTTGCTCTAGCGCTACGTCTACCGTGAAGTAATCCGCCTTGTCGAAGTGGTTCCAGCCTTGGACGCGATCGCCACTCGGTGAAATGATGTGAGTCTGAGCACCCGCTTCTTCTAGCGCCTGCTTGGGCTGCGTCATCTCGACTTGCTCAAATCCATCAGCGACTAAAATTGCAACTTTTTTGTTGGTGAGTTGCTGTGTCATGACTGCTCCTGTTTTTGATTGCACTCTTTGAGCTTATCGACAGGGCAGGATCTAGCGCTCCGTTATAAGGTTGAGATTTGAAGTGAAACGATCGATACCTATGACGCGCCAAATTGCCCATCCTGTTGCTCACAGGACGATCACCTACAGTCCCGCCTATACGCTTGTCCCTACCTACGAGTGCTTTAACCGCTGCACCTACTGCAACTTTCGAGCCGAGCCGGGTCAGGATCCCTGGCTGTCCTTGGAGCAAGCGGAAGCCATCCTTGCACCGCTGCGATCGCAAGGCGTGATCGAAATTCTGGTGCTGAGCGGTGAAGTTCACCCTCAGAGTGCGCGGCGATCGCAGTGGTTTCAGCGGATCTATGATCTCTGCGCTCTAGCGCTACAGATGGGCTTTTTGCCGCATACGAATGCCGGAATTCTCAGCTACGAGGAAATGGCGCAGCTCAAAACGGTGAATGTGTCGATGGGGCTGATGCTGGAGCAATTAACGCCTAGGTTGCTGCAAACGGTACATCGCTATGCGCCCAGCAAACTGCCAGAAGTCCGGCTCCAGCAGTTGCAATGGGCAGGCGAACTGAAAATTCCTTTTACCACCGGGCTACTGCTGGGGATTGGCGAAACTGAAGCAGACTGGCTGGAAACTCTGAAAGCGATCGCTCAACTCCATCAACGCTATGGACATATTCAAGAAGTCATCCTCCAGCCCCATAGCCCTAGCAGCGCTCAAAGTCAGCAAGGCATTTCTTTCCCGATCGAAAGGCTGGCGGAAGTTGTGGCGATCGCCCGTCATATCCTGCCGTTAGAGATAACCCTGCAAGTCCCACCTAACCTAATTTCTACAGCCCAGCTCATTGACTGTCTCACTGCTGGAGCCACAGATTTAGGCGGGATCAGCCCCAAAGACGAGGTGAATCCAGACTATCCTCACCCGCACGATGCTCAACTGGCGGCTACATTGTCAAACGCAGGATGGCAGTTGACTCCGCGCTTGCCGCTTTATCCTCACCATGACGACTGGTTGTCAGCCCCTTTACAGGCTCAAGTGCAGCAGTGGCGCGATCGCATCCAGTGACAGCCTGATTACCTCTGTGTCGTAGGTTCCATCTGCAAATAGGCGGAGCAGCCGAAATCCGGGCTGCCGATCTGGATCGC
>JBBSFA010000483.1:0-3740 GCA_038239185.1 Elainellales cyanobacterium
CAGCCCCAAGCCGTCGCAAGAGTTGAAAATCGCCAGTTTTAAGCCTTGCGCGATCGCTGCCCTGAGCGCATTTTTCAACTGGGCGATCGTTAAGGAATCGGTTGGGTTGAGGCTGAGTTCGCCCGTGCTGCCGCTGACTTGACTGACGCTATGTCCGGCAAAAAATAGCAGATCCCAGCCCTGCCGATCCCAAAGACATTGGTCAAGCTGCTGCCGCTCTGGTTCAACTAAAAAAACAATTTCGGCATCAGGCAACTGTTCCAAGATGGCTCGATCCTGCTGCACATCAATGCCTTGACTGTTGCCGAGAATCGCCAAAATCCGCACGCGATCGCGGGAACGAAGCGTCGCAGAACCAGAGTCGCCTCGGTGAACCTGCTCGACTCGCCCATAGGCTGAAGCACTTAAGGCGACTTCGGCATGAGGATAATCTTCAAAGAAACTCCAGAGATGCCAGGGAAAACGGCGGAGCTGGCAGTCTTCTGCTTCCACAATGACGCGAATCTCCTCAGAGGGCAGCAGTTTGGTTCGCAGTTGTCGCTCGATTTTACTGAAACTACTGGCAGTCTCACCGGAGCCAAAGCTGCCAGAGTCCAACCAGCGATCGATCTGCCGCTTGAGCTGCTGACAGACCTGATCAAACGCTGCCTGTGAGACATTAGTGACTCCTTCGGGTTCAATTTCGATTAGGCTAGACTGTCGCCAATTAAACCGATGCGAGAGGGCTTGATAGAGCGATCGCCATTGTGCATAAAGCGCTGCCAGTTCGGGGGCAGGGGGCAAACTCCCGGTCGCTTGTAGAATCGGCGTTGCTGTACCCGTTTGCCAAAGCTGCACAATCACGCTCGGCAAACCCTGTTGCCAGTTGCCGATTCCCAACTTGAGGACAATGAATTGGCTCATAGCTATACATCCGCCAATTATGCGATGAAATCTTCTGTGATGCTGCGATCGTCTAAAGTCACTTGCAGTTGAAACCGAGTCCCCGCAGCGCACCGAAACCGTCTCAACTGAATATAGTGATCCATCTCAGTCGCTTGAACAGACTGAAGGCTATCTCCCGTTTCTGAGAGCAGCGCTAAAGTCAGGTGGGCGGGCACATAGGGATTGTCTCGATCGGGGTGGATTTGCGCCGTAATTCCGACGCGCTGATCGGCTTCGGTTTGCAGCCCCACTAGCAACAGCACAGACTGAGCAGCAAACTCAATCAACTTGCCCTGGCTCACCTCTGTGTCTTCAGTTTCCGCCGCCGATCGAAAGCTGAAGGCTAAACGGTCTGGCGCTGTCCCAAACAGAGCTTCCAACGTTTGCCAGCCTGCTTCAACGCGCTGCTGAAGCCATTGGCTGAGATTGATTCTCCGGGAATTTGTCTCTAGCAGAGCGCCCCACAGCTCAAAAGGAACTGCCAATCGGGGAAAAGCAACCTCAGTGTTCAGTCGCTGAAGCAGATTTTCGGTTTGAATGGCGCTTAGCTCAGGCAGCGGTGCGATCGCCGCACGAGTTTGAACCTCTGGACAAACTTGCAAAGTCACCCAAAAAGCGTTCAGGTCTTGAGTCAGGTCTGAGGCAGCTAGACAATAGGTGCGATCGGCTGGATCGTAGCGACCGATCGTTTTCAGATCGCGATGGGTCGTGTAGCCCCACACCCGTAGCCATTGGCTGTTGAGTTGATCTTGGCTGTCGATGAGATCATCAGGCTGATTGAGCTGGACTTGCACCGCCAGATAGTAATCCGATGCCCAGCCAGGAATATCGACCCACTCTTGCGGCACTTCCAATTCGCTGCTGTCGATCGACTCTGAGGGAAGTAAAACAATTCGGGTCGTCCCAACCTGAATTGCAGTTCCAGTCACATCCCGACTCAATCCAGAAACAGCAGGGCAAGCAGTCGCTTCTGGCGCATGTTCTGCTTGCAGCCAGGGCAAAAAAACCGTAAGGCAAATTCGATTGAGATAGGCGTTCCAGCGGCTAGCGGGAGTTGCATCAGGCTGTTGCTCCCAAGCTGCGGCTCGCACGTCCGGCGTGATTTCTAGCCACCATTCAGTTGGCTCCGCAAATGCAAAATTCATTCCCCTTCCCCTTCAACAGTGATAGTAGAAGCAAACCCAGCGGTGAATCCCAAGATGGAATCGCGATCGCTGAGCCAAACTTCCAAAGCTGCGCTCATCTCTTTTATTAAGGTTGGGGTTGGCATAATATTCAGTTCCTTTTGGCTCCATTGCACGACTGCGGTCAGCAGTCCTTCCCTGATCTTGTTCAATCGCCGGGAAACCGAAGCCTGACTCATTTGCAGGTGCTGCACAATTTGCTGCTGAGTCAACCCCTGGCTGTAATACAGCCGCATCAACTCCTGAGAGGGCGTATCCAGTTGGTCGATCGCCGCCAACAGCACCTTTTGCACCTGGACTCGCTGGGTTTGGCGATCTTGAATTTCCTCACGGGCAATCATCTCGGTGAGCAAAGACTCAGAGGATGCTGTTAACTGGTCTTGCACTTCGCCGCCCTCTTGCCCCGATTTTTGATTAAGCTGGGGAGCATTGAGCGAAGCGATCGAGGGATACAGATAAGCTCGAACCCAGCCTGCACAGCGCGTGAGCCATTGTTCAACGGTTTCGGCGTTGATCGCTTTAGGACGCTCTGCATTATAAAGGTGAGCCACCGCTTCCCACAAATGCCGATCGGCGCTAGGCAACGAGCCAGTCGGTGATGTCGGCACGTAAAGCGCCTTAAAGCAAGTCCAAGCCAGCCGATAGCCAGCGATCGCAGCATCAGACAACCCAGCCGCCTGTAGCGCTTCGTTCAACCGCTTTTTGCTGATCTTGCGGAGCAATGTCCAATTTGTGCAAAGGTCAACTGCCTGCCGTTGTCGCAGCATATCCCTCAAAACGCTGCCAAAGACCATTCCCGCGTAGGTTTTTAGACTCGCACCGCGCTCTGGGTTGAATCGTTGCAGCACCGTGTTAACTTCAGCGATCGCCATCTGGAAGTAGTCAGAGAGGCTGTACTGAACCGTGGCAAATTTTTTAACGAGTTGCTGTGCTGCCCAGTAGCAAGGCTCTTGCAGATAGGCAGCTAGATGCAACCCCGCCAGAGCGGAGGGCGGAGTTTGCCAAACTTTGTACCAATAGAGCACCCAAAACGATTCTAGATCTGGAGCTTCCGGGAAACGCTGCAAGCAGTTCTGCATACTCCGGCGCAGTCTGGCATCAACCGCCCAGGCGCTAAAACGCTCTGCATCAAACTGCATAAAAGTCGAGAAAAGCTCGGTGAGATCCTGGCGCGATCGCATAAGTTCAACAGTTCCGGGCATAAGAGGATGTTTTAAAAGTATCATCCTCCTGTAAAAGCTACCCTATACACACAAATCCTGGGTCGATCGCTCAATGTTGTCTAGCCCCCTTGTATCTTAAAAGTAGAGCAGTAGACCGATCCCCCCCGATCGTTAGAGGGAGATAAAGTAAACCTTCAAGGTGCAAATCAAGTCGAGTTTGCTCAGATCGGTTTAGAATACGAACAGGGCGAACGCATCTTATTTTTAGAACCCTGACTGAGTAAGGATTCCAGCCGTTGAATGTCGAAAAGCATGAATTCTCAAATCGCTTGTCACGTAAGGCTTTCAGAATTTAGATGCGTTTGCCCTGAGAATACGAAACTCTGACTTGACAAATGCCAATCTCCATGAAATGTCTGCATGTCAAACTTCTATTGAAAATTGCATTCTGATCTGGGCTAAGGTTGAC
>JBBSFA010000484.1:0-3738 GCA_038239185.1 Elainellales cyanobacterium
ATCGCTACTCGAAAGCTCTTTGCTCTCTAGCCGCAGGAGTTACCATCTTTCCTCACAGAGTCACGATGTGGCGGCGACTCAAGCCAATCATTCCACGGGCATGAGCTTTGATGCTCTAGAGATGGATCGCTTTACTGGATTCCATACACTCTCGCAAGAAATGATTGAGCTGATTGTGCGAGTGCGAGAATCGGCTTCAGATATTGACTTTGTGGTAGACGAGAGCGACCAGATCACCCGCATGTTCCAGCAGGTGACGACTCAGCTACGGGAAGGGCTAACGCGATCGCGCATGGTGCCATTCGACCAAACAGCAGCTCGACTTCCCAGAGCAGTGCGAGATATTTCGATCAAGTGTGGCAAACAGGCAGAATTGGCGATCGAAGGCAAAGAAACTCTGATCGACAAGATGATCTTAGAACAGCTCTATGACCCGATGACGCACTTGGTTAACAATGCGATCACTCACGGGATTGAAACGCCTGAAGAGAGAAGGGCAGGCGGCAAGAAGGCAATGGGTCAGATCACGGTACGTGCTTTCCACCAAGGCAACCAGACCGTTATCTCTGTAACTGATGACGGTGCGGGGATTTATCCATAAATTGTCAAGCGTAAGGCGATCGATAAGAGTTTGATTACTGCTGCTGAAGCCAAAGAAATGACGCGACTGGATGTCTATGATCTGCTGTTTCATCATGGGTTCAGCACCCGCGATAAGGCAGATGACTTTGCTGGAAGAGGAGTCGGCATGGATGTCGTCCGTACTAGCCTCAATGAGATTCGGGGGTCGATCAATATTGACTCTGCGATCGGTAAAGGGACGACATTTACGATTCGATTGCCGCTGACGCTCAGTATTTCTAAAGCACTCTGCTGCATCAGCAATAGAGCACGAATTGCCTTCCCGATGGACGGGGTGGAGGATATGTTTGATGTGCCAAAAGAGCGGATTCAGACAAATGCTGAGGGGATGCCCTCGATTCAATGGCGGGATGCCCTGTTACCCTTCCAGCCTCTATCTGAGCTGCTGAGATATAGTCGCAGTTTAGGACGGGGCAGCGTCTATGGGGGAAATCAGGAGGAAGACATTATCTCAGTCGTCGTTCTCCGCAGTAATGCAGGTAGCTATCTGGCGCTCCAGGTTGATCAGGTGTTGGGCGAACAAGAAATTGTGATCAAACAGCTTGAAGGACCTGTACCCAAACCGATTGGAATTGCAGGGGCAACGGTTTTGGGAGATGGGCGGATCATGCCAATTGTCGATGTCCTAGAGCTGATCGACCTGTCGCTAGGACGTATCCGTCGCGAACCTGGCAGTTCGCTTTGGGAAAAAGGAGAGAGTCGCTCTCCGGTTGAAGTAGACGCAAAGACCGATCCAACCGTATTGATCGTAGATGACTCAATCACGGTGCGTGAACTGCTGTCAATGACCTTTAGCAAGATTGGCTATCGCGTGGAGCAAGCCCGCGATGGTCAGGAAGCCTGGGAGAAGTTGCGGGCAGGTCTACCTTGCGACATTGTCTTCTGCGATATTGAGATGCCCAGAATGGATGGACTAGAGCTATTGTCTCGAATTCAGAAGGACGCTAACTTGAACCAATTACCGATCGCAATGCTAACTTCCAGAGGTGCCGATCGCCATCGCCAAATGGCAGTCCAGCTTGGAGCTAAAGGTTACTTTACAAAGCCCTATCTTGAAGAAGCGCTGCTGGATGCAGCTCAGCGGATGCTAAAAGGCGAGGTGTTGGTGTCTTAGAAAATTAGCAGGTAGAAGCTGACGGATTAGGACATTTATCAAGCTGTCCAAGTCGAACCATTGAGGGCGATCGCTGCCGCTAAGCTTAAATCTATAAGCGTTGAGGCAATCGATGACTCTTTCCTCTTCCCGTAATCCTGTTTTGCTGGTTCATGGTATTGATGATACCAATGCCATTTTTTGGAAGATGATTCCCTATCTGGCAGAGCAGGGCTGGTCTGTCCATAGCTTGGACTTGAAGCCCAATGATGGTCGGCTCGGTTTGGACAAACTAGCCCATCAGGTGGCGGAGTATGCAACCCAAAATTTTGCTCAACAACCGTTTGATCTAGTGGGTTTTAGCATGGGCGGTATTGTCAGTCGCTACTATGTGCAACGGCTGGGCGGATTGAAGCAGGTACAGCGATTTATTACGATCGCCTCCCCACACCACGGCACATGGACGGCTTACTTTCGTCCTAATATAGGGGGAACTCAAATGCGCCGAGACAGTGCGTTTCTGGCAGATCTCAATCGAGATACAGCCGACCTGGAGCAGCTCAATTTCACCTCAATTTGGACACAGAGAGATTTGATGATCGTTCCTGCCGCCAGTTCTCGAATGCCCGTTGGCAAAAATATCCAAATTCCTGTTGCTGGACATGCCTGGATGGTAACTGACCCCAGAAGCCTCAAAGCTGTAGCAGAAGCCCTATCAGAACCCCTATCAGAACCCTTAAGAAATAAGCTTAATCAGAAAATAGGCTAACGAGATGAAAGCATGTTGTATGCTGCTGCAACTTTCAGACTAATCATCTTAGACTAATCAAATGAGTAACCAACAAAGAATATTTCTGAGGGTCGATCGCCATCATAAACAATAATATATTTGCTCTCTCCCCGATTAATTAAATGAACTACTCCCAGCCGCAAGCTGAGCTGGGAGTTTCCCAATCAGCCGTGACCAGTTGTTTCTGACGCATCAACGCCCCAAGTTGCCTCATGCTTACGCAATCGGTAGCGCTTAGCGACTCAACGTCTGACGAGGCTAGTTCCTAACCCCGTTGCTCAATCGAGCAAGTTAAATTGATTAGTTGATTTTGACTGGTTGTGAGGATGCCATTACAGCGATGTCTCCCACTTCCTTGATTAAGTTTTGAGGATGCCATTACAGCGATGTCTCTCAAAACCTGTAGTTCCATTGTACCAAAAAACTACCATCCATCCCCGTTAGATCTA
Source organism: Elainellales cyanobacterium (assembly GCA_038239185.1). Classification (GTDB taxonomy): domain Bacteria; phylum Cyanobacteriota; class Cyanobacteriia; order Elainellales; family Elainellaceae; genus FACHB-886. The sequence continues at coordinate 2,975 of JBBSFA010000484.1, forward strand.
TTGTCTGTTTCTGCTCAACGCTACAACAGACGCGCTATCCTTCCCTACCCCGCTTCGCTGAGGGTAGGGACTGCCGCTATACGTTCAAAAAGGTCATAAATCTCATCTTCATAATCCTGCTCATCATCGTCTACTTGCTGCGCTTCAAAAAGACCAGTTTCAATGACTTGACGACTCGGTTTATCAGTCCCAAAAAACCTGAACAAATATTGCGAGGAGACTGGAGAAGCAACACAAGAACCGGGCTGATCTGAAACGCTTTCGATATCAAGAATCGATCGGGTTCCAGATTCCGCAGACGCTTCTAGTGCCTCCTCAATTGAGGAGTAGTTGCCTGGATCAGGTCGGATTGCCTTGATTTGCTCATTAAAGTCTGGACTAAATGGAAACGGATTCACTGGATTATACCGACCTGCCTCAAACTCCTGTTGTCGCAAGTTCTGTAATGCTGAGTTGAGGTCAGATTGATAAGGCGTAAAGTACCAGTAAGCATGTCCACCCATGTTGTTACCTCCAGATTGAATGTCAATAATGAAGTTTAGTTTTTCAACCCCTACCCCCATAAAATAGAGAGATTAAATACAAAACCTGGTAGGGCACTCTCTCCGCTGAGTTGCTTTGGGTTTTCAAGAATTTGCTTATCTTCGTCTGCGGTAGAGCGAAGCCCTAAATCTTTATAGATTTCTACCTGCCGTTTTTGAGGGTTAATCAACCACCCCAAACGTACCCCACTACTGATATATTCCCGCATCTTTTGCTGCAAT
>JBBSFA010000485.1:0-3738 GCA_038239185.1 Elainellales cyanobacterium
GGAGGAAGCAAGAAAAATTACATCTATGCTCACTGTGGTTGACAATTAATTGAGGTCTATGATGCTCCTCTGTAATGCTTTAAGGATACTCTGAAAACGCTCAGGGGCTGACACCAAGCCCAAAACCATCGCACCTAAAGCGATCGCTCACACCCATATCATGGCTGATCCGCTCCGAAAAATTTAACTCTCTTCACCGGCACTATTCTTCACCTGCACTATACAGATACAACCTGACAAACTCTTCAGCCGCTTCAGGTTCAATCTTTTCTAGCGCATCCTTAATTTCTGCGATCGCATCCCCCGTCGGATCTCTCGTTTCACTCACCCAACGGCTCACATTCGATCGATCGATTCCCATTGCTATAGCAAGCTGATTTTGGCTGATGCCATAAATTTCCAGCACTTGCCGAATCGCTTTACCTGCTTTTCCCATGCCTCAAATTGTGTCAGGGGGCGATCGCAGAGTAAATGTTTCCTTCCGCTCTGGGAGAAGGAGTTGGGGGATGAGGGCAGATTGCAAAGTTGCACATCGCTCGACGATGATAAATCGAGTCGCTTGTATTGTGTCAATAGATACCTATTTTTGACATTAAATACTTAGATGGAAGATAACGAAAAGTCTGTTACCTCTCAATTCTCTGCTGCCATTAGTTTTCAAGCCAATGGAGATGCTCGATTCGCATCGCAGAATGTTCAATCCATCGGTTCCCAATTCAAAGCGAAAATGTCTCGGGCAGCAAATTCCTCAGTCCCTTCCAGGGAAGGGTTTGCTTTTGAGTATCTTGATGCAATGGAGCAGCAGATCCATCTGGGTGGCAAATATAAGGTTGAGGTTCCTAGTGTTAACGGCAAGAACTCACCTGACATTCAGATTAAATCTAGAGCATCTGGCAAGGTGATTCAAGAGCAACAGCTAAAACTTAATTCTCGCCCAGCAGATAACGCTGCTAAAAGCGGAGCCTACGGCAAACAAGAGGTCAGAACTCCGCGAGGACAAGCTCGAAAAGCCACAAATCCTAAAATTAAAGAATCTAACATTTCCACTTCTGAGGTTAGTCGAGGGGCTAAAAGTCCCCATCAAGCAGTTAACGGCTACCAGTTTAAAGCAGCAATGGCTGAAATTGGCAATGCTGCCGCAGTCGGTGCAATCACTGGAGCTGCCACTGCCACACTGATTTCAGGTCTAGAGCATTTTTTGGCAGTTGAACGTGGGGAGATGGAGATAAACAAAGCCATTGCAGCGGTTTTCCTAAATGCTGTTGAGGGCGCTGCTGTGGGCGCTGTAAGTAGTGGGGCTTTTGCGGCTATCCCCTTTTTCATTCCTGCCTTAATTCCGGTTCTAAACATTATTGCTGTGCCACTGTTAGCTGCTGGTACATTTCAACTTGTTAATCAGGTTGGTCAAATTCTTGATCATCATGCATTTGCTAAACGTATTGCTCTCCTTGAAGAAGTGCAGCGGCAAAACTCTCAGTTTTTTGAGAGCTTTGACAAGCAAGTCATGGAATATCTCAACGGTTAGGTTTCCAACTTAGTCCTAGAACAAACAACTGCCAAATTATCAAATTTTTACCATGAACATCAATCAAGCTCGCGGTCTTCTCAATCAAATTGAAGCGCTACTTTACTCTGGTACAGACTGGGATATTTTTTGGCGGAATATTTCTAATGAAATTAGGGCAGGCGATGTCGATGGTCTTTTTCATGAAGCTCTGGTTAAACTTCATGCTTTGGGCGCATTAGACATCAATCTAAATGACTTTATCAGCGTCTTTATCAGATCACAGATTCAGCGATTCTATAAAGAACTTTATAGAACTCGCAGATGGCATCTAATCCATAAGCACGTTTATACCTATTCAGACGTTTTGTCCTTTGTTGAAGACAGTCAAACTCTAATTAATTTACTCCGCAAAAAGATTGAAAAAATTCATGCTGAGTCTTGCAACGTATCTGAAAAATTCTATAAACATACAACTTGTGGAACAGGCGTGTTGATCTGTAAACAGAATCCGAGGAGAAGAACTAAGCAGCCGAGCCGTTAGCCAAACGTTGAATCTTCTGAGGCGGTTGCTACGTTTCATCTTGAGTTGAGCTACCCAAATACAGCTTGATAAAAGTCTCTGCTGCCTCCAGGTTTAACTGTCTCAGTGCTGTGACAATTTCTACAACGGTTTCTGCGGTTGGGTCACGCTCTTCATGCACCCATTTAAACACAACCGATCGCGGCACGGCGATCGTCACTGCCAGCTTGTTTTGGCTAATACTGTATCGCTCCAGAACTTGCTTGAGCGCTTTACCCGCTTGTCCCATGCCCCTAATCGTGTCAGAGGATCATGAAATCGTAAATGTCATCTTAAAAGATGACGCTAGCTAGGGTAAAATAAGATGTCATCTTAAAAGATGACATCTTATTTTATATCGAGAACTAATTATGACCTACAGCGATCGCTTGAGGCGATGGGTTGTCGTGCGCCTATCCTCCGATCTTCAGCATACCGACATTGCCCGCTTCCACAAATTTTCTGATGCCGAAAATTACGTGAGGGTTATGCGACGGCTTCAGCCGCAGACCAGATTTAAAGTCATGTTTGATCCGGGCAAGCCATGATTTGCTTCGATGGGCAAGTGTTACCCTTTACCTATTACAGGTCACAGGTCAAGCAAAGCTCAATGCCTATCAAACCCAGACTTCCTAGGAGCGATCGCATGTCGGGTTTAACCGTAAAAGATTTAGAAGAACTACAAACCCAGCTTCCTCACTACTCAATGGAACTGGTAGGTGGAGAGATTATCGTGATGAGTCCATCTGGATTAGAGTCTGATGAGGTTGCCGCAGAGATCATTCGGCTGTTAGGCAACTGGGTTCGCCCCCGCAAATTGGGTCGCGTTGCTGCCTCTAGCGCTGGCTTTGTGCTGCCCAATGCAGACTCAGACGTGCGTGCCCCCGATGCCTCTTTTATCAAAGCCGATCGGTTGAGACGCACGACCAATCGATACGCTGAACTTGTCCCTGATCTAATGTTTGAAGTCCGATCGCAGACAGACAGCTTAGCGAAACTGCGTGACAAAATTCAAGAGTTCCTGCGCCTTGGCACTCAGGTTGGTGTTTTGGTTGATCCTCGCAGCCAAACGCTCGAAGTCTATCGCCTCGGATCTGTTCCAGTAGTGCTAGGCAACAGCGATGTCTTCACCGTGCCCGACCTGCTTCCGGGCTGGGAAATGGCGATCGCAGACATCTGGGCACCCGTGTTTGATGAGGAGTAGCCTACGAAGCGGAAAGCCAACTCAAAAACTAGGCGATCGCAGTTCGGATAACCGTTTGCCGTCTCTACCGTTCATCCTCAGACCCAAGTGATAGGATGTAGAGTACGGATTGCTATGCATCCTATAGACTCGATTCCAGACTCGATCGGCTTTTCGTTTGCCATCTCGCTGAAACTTTTGCCCTAAAACATTTGCCATGTTAAAGACTCTGCTGGGCGATCCAAACGCTCGTAAGCTTAAAAAATATAAGAATGATATCGTTGAAATTAATCTTTTAGAAGAAGAGATTCAAGCCCTCAGCGATGAACAGCTCACGGGCAAAACAGCAGAATTCCGGCAGCGCCTCGAAACAGGCGAATCACTAGAAGACATTCTGCCCGAAGCCTTTGCCGTCGTGCGAGAAGCCAGCAAACGAGTTTTGGGAATGCGCCACTTCGATGTCCAGCTCATCGGCGGCATGGTGCTGAA
>JBBSFA010000486.1:0-3721 GCA_038239185.1 Elainellales cyanobacterium
CGCGCTGATCACAGTGGCAGTCTTCACCTGCTTTAGGTTTTTGAGTTTGGGCGAGCGATCGCTGGCAAAGGCGCGGGAAGAGGAAGATCGGCTGTTCAATCATTTTCGGTCTGCCACAGAAGGGGTGAAAGAGCTGAAGCTGCACTATCAGCGGCGGCAGGTGTTTCTCGACGAAGAGGTTGAAACAACGGCAAGCAACTTCCGCCGCTCCATGATTCATGGCTTGACGCTGTTTGCGGCTTCGTCCAGCATTGGCAAACTGCTGTTTTTCTTCGCGATCGGCTTTGTGCTATTTGTTTTACCGAAGTTAATCGTGCTCCATCCTGAAGCCATATCGGGTTATGTGCTTGCTTTTGTCTACCTGCTAGCGCCGATGGAGAACATCAACAACAGCTTTCCGCTGATTGGTCAGTCGAATGTGGCTTTGCGAAAAATTGAGGCATTGGGATTATCGCTCAACGATCGCCCTGAACGCTCCGATCGTCCACTTGCGGTTGACTGGAACTGGCATCAACTGGAGCTGCGCGGCGTGGTTTATCCCTATCAGCGATCGTCTGAAGACAATCCGTTTGTAGTCGGTGCGCTCAATCTGACCTTTCATCCGGGCGAGCTGGTGTTTATCGTGGGCGGCAACGGTAGCGGCAAATCGACTTTGGCTAAGCTGCTCACCGGACTTTACATTCCGCAAGCGGGTGAAATTCTGCTGGACAAGCAGCCGATTACTGACCAAAATCGCGAATGGTATCGCCAGCATTTCGCCTGTGTCTTCGCGGATTTCTTTTTGTTTGAGCGGCTGCTGGGCTTAGAACCAAAGCACTTGGACGATCGGGCAAAACACTATCTCAGCAAGCTTCAGCTCGATCACAAAGTCTCGATTCAAGACGGCAATCTTTCAACCACTGCGCTATCTCAAGGTCAGCGGAAGCGACTTGCTTTACTGACGGCTTATTTGGAAGATCGCCCCATTTATCTGTTCGATGAGTGGGCAGCCGATCAAGATCCGCTATTTAAGGATTTGTTCTACACTCAGTTTCTGCTAAACCTGAAAGAAAAAGGCAAGACGGTGTTTGTAATCAGCCACGATGATCACTATTTTCATCTAGCCGATCGCCTGATCAAGCTGGACAGTGGTCAAGTCGAGTTTGATCATTCGCCCCAATTAGTTCCTTGAGCACTGAGTTCTGTGAATAAATCTGTTGTAGTGTGCTGCAAAGTTTTAAGCCCTTGCAATGATCCCTGAATCAGGTGAGCCGCCGCGATCGGCTCTTTGCAAAACGCCAGAGCTAAGGCAAAAGCATCGAGCGATCCATCTGGCTTCAATGCCCCATTTAGATCAGGAATATTGCGATCGCAGCCGTCGCTTACTACGCGCAGCATTGCTACAGAAATTCCAGCCGGAGTCAGGCTTTGCAAGACGATCGCCCCTTCCATATCCACCACTTTTGCCCCGTGAGTTTGCCCCAACCGACGCTTTTCTGATGCGGTAGAAATGACGCGATCGGTTGTCAGGGATTGCACTTGGCGAACGCCTTGCAGCGATCGAAGCGATTTCATCTGATCCACCGCACAAGGATATGTTGTTTGACTTTGAGTGGTACAGTTTTGATACAGCACTAGATCGCCCATTGCACAGTCAGGAGAGAGACTGCCGCATAGTCCCATGAGCAAAATTTGTTCTAGAACTTGCTCTTGTTTCCAGATTTCCAACTGATGCCGCAAAGGCAATGCGCCCACTGCAATTGGCAGCACGGGCAGCGCCACGTTAGCATCGCGCAAGCCTCGACAAACTGCCCGATATTCTGCGCCTTGCGGGACTAAAATCGCTTGAATCGATCGATTGGGCTGTGGCATCTGTTAAATAGAAGTGGGGAAACGCTAGGATAATAGCTGGTCTTACAGGCGCATCAATGATTTTCTTGTCTAGCTCTGGCGTATTAACCGTATCAACCGTTTTTTAACATGGGAAAGCCAACTTCCTCTAGCTCTTTTAGAGAACGCTTGAATTTCTCTAAACTGGCGATCGATCATCCCTGGCTGACGATCGGCTTCTGGATTGCAGTGACGATCGCTGGAATTCTAGCGTTTAGTTCGCTGAAGTATGCGCTGTTTCCCGATGTGACCTTTCCTGTCGTCGTCGTCAATGCCTCAGCGCCTTTCACGGCAACCTCAGAGCAGGCAGCGGCTTTGGAAACGGAAACCAAGCTGACCCAGCCGATTGAGCAGCGGCTGCAAACGCTAGCTGGACTGGATGAAATTCGCTCTACGACGTATCCGGGGCAGACGGTCGTGAGTCTAGCCTTTGAGGTTGGCACAAAGCTGGATGCCTCTCAGCAGCTAGTCTCAACCGAAATGAAACGCCTGAGTCTGCCCACAGGCAGCACGTTTCAGGTGATTCCGCTGAATTTGAACGAAGCCGCCGTGATTAGCTATGCAATTCAAGGCGCTAGCCAAACCTTGGCGCAGCTCACGCCGATCGCCCAGCGGCAGATTGTCCCAGCGATCGCTAAATTGCCTGGAGTGCTTAAGGTTGAGCTATTAGGAGTTCCGGTTGTGGCTCCTTCGTTAGCAGACTCCCAACAAAAGCCTTCCTCGTCACAGCAGCTTACATCCAGTGCAACTGCCGTTCGCTTTGACGGTCAGGATGCGTTGGCGATCCAGGTGATTAAGCGCAGCGATGCCAATGCCCTAGAGGTGGTCAGTCAGGTTGAAACTGCCGTGCAGCAGCTTCGCGATCGCTTGACTAACGTGAAGTTGACTTTAGCCGCAACGCAGGCAGACTATATCCGAGAAGCAACGCAGGCGACGATCGAAGCATTGGGCTTAGCAATCATTCTTTCGGTACTGGTCATTTTTCCGTTTTTGTGGAATTGGCAAGCCACGCTGATTTCTGCCTTAGCGATTCCGACTTCGCTGCTCGGCACGTTCATCGTCATGGCGACCTGTGGATTTAACCTGGAAACCATTACGCTGCTGGCTTTGGCTTTGATTGTAGGAATCATTGTCGATGATGCGATCGTGGATGTGGAAAATATTGCCCGACATCTGGAAGCCGGAGAGTCGCCGCGCCATGCAGCGATCGCTGCCACGAATGAAATTGGACTGACTGTGACGGCGGCAACGCTGACGATCGTTGCAGTCTTTTTGCCCGTCGGGTTGATGGGCGGTGTAGTTGGGCAGTTTTTTAAGCCGTTTGGGATCACGGTGTCAGCGGCAGTGATCGTTTCATTGCTGGTTGCCCGAACCTTATCGCCGCTGTTGGCAGTGCGTTGGCTAAGACCCCACGGTTCGCCCACGGAGACTCATGAGTCTGGGCGATGGAAAGCCTTCACTGATGCGTATCAAAGGCTGTTAGCTTGGGCGTTAAATCATCGGCGTTGGATATTAGGGCTAGCTGCGCTGAGTTTAGCGCTGGGGATTGGGCTGATTCCGCTGATTCCCAAGGGATTTATTCCCACGCTCGATCGCGGTGAATTCAATATTCGCTATACGGCTCCGTTGCCTACTGAGGCAAGCCTAACTCAAGCGAATGCCAATCAGTCTAGTAAGGTTAAGCCTAACGCTAAGCCAAAAGCACCTCCAGCACCCGCAATCGACCCTTTAAGCGATTCGCTGAAGGTTGCCAAACAGCTTGAACAATCTGTGCGTCGATCGCCTCAAGTTCAAACGGTATTTACGATCGTCGGTTCTCGTCAAGGCGAACCCAATCAAGGCACGCTTTACG
>JBBSFA010000487.1:0-3720 GCA_038239185.1 Elainellales cyanobacterium
AATGCGATGGCACTCCCGACCTGATCCTGATTGGCACTGGCTCTGAGGTTAGCCTCTGTGTTGAAGCTGCCGCCAAGCTAGAGGGCAAAAAAATTCGCGTCGTCTCGCTGCCATCTTGGGAACTGTTTGAAGCCCAGGATGCTGCCTACAGAGAGTCCGTGCTGCCTAAAGCCGTGACCAAGCGGATCGCGGTGGAAGCAGCCAGCAGCTTTGGCTGGAGCAAGTACATTGGCACAGAAGGCGATAGCGTCAGCATCGATCGCTTTGGCGCATCGGCTCCGGGCAGTGTTTGTCTGGAGAAGTTTGGCTTCACCGTAGACAATGTGTTGGCAAAAGCCAAAGCACTGCTGGGATAAGATACTGAGTCTGAATTAAAAAGCGTCTGAATTAAAAAGCCCCCGATCGGGGGCTTTTTAATTGCCAGAGGGCTGCGCTTCATTCTTCAAGGCTTCATTCTTCAAGATGTAGCCCATGTCATCGATCAACAGCGGCGTGACTGGAAAATCGCTTTCGATCAGATTGCGGATCAAGCTGACGCTCTGAAAATAATCATCCAGATGCGGCACGCCGCTGCGATCGAGGGCGATCGGGATGACGCGACCCGACACAAATTTTCCCTGCGGATTGAGTTGGACTTGCAAAATCAAGGAGGCTCCTAATACGCCTTCTGCGGATAGACTGCGATATCCCATAAAATTACCCAGCGAGTACGCGATCAGTTTGCCTTTGTAAAGCTCCAGCGATCGAGCCACATGAGGACCATGTCCTAGAACCAGATCTGCCCCTCGATCGATCATTGTGTGAGCAAACAAAACTTCGTCGCCGCGATCCTCTCCAAAAAAAATCTCCGATTGGTCAAGCGTATGAACGGCATCGGTTCCTTCTGCGCCTGCATGAACCGAAATAATCACCAGCTTGGCTTGCTGTTTCGCTTCTGCCACCAACTTCGCGGCGGTGTCCAAATCCAGCATTGAGTTGTGATCAGGCAGATAGCTAAAGCCAATCCAGGCGATTCTGATTCCTTTCGCCTCGGTATAGGTAATCTGTCCCTTTTGCCCGATCGGCTGAATTCCCACTTGTTTCAGATTGGCGATCGTGTCAAGAAAGCCGCGATCGCCAAAATCCAGCGAATGATTGTTGGCAACGCTCAACACCTGAAAGCCAGCATCCTTTAGCAACGCGGCATAAACAGGCGGTGTCCGAAAGGCAAACGTCATGCCTTGACTGATATCCTTTGCCGAGTCAGGATAGTCCGTTAGCGTGCTTTCAAAATTGCCAAACAGCAAATCGGCACCGCCTAAAAACGGCTTCACATCGCTGAAAAGAAACTGTCCGTCGTCTGGCGGCAGGCGATCGCGAGGAAAGTTTGTTCCCGGAATGATGTCCCCCACGGCTTTGATTGTAATCAACGGTTCCGGTGGCTGAGTGACTGGCAGAGGCGAGGGCGGCATTGCGAAGCTTAACCCTGTCGCGGCTTTTTGCGGGGCAGCGATCGCGGACGAGCTATTTCTGGATAGCAGTCTAGATTGAGATAAAGATAGGACACCCGATCGCTGAGCATGAAGAGATCTAAGTCCTGCGCCGATCGCGAAGCTTGCGATCACCGTCAGGATGAAATGCTGCGCCAGTCGTAACCCAGTCTGCTGACTCATGGATCGATCGCCCTGAGTAAAAGAAGTTGCTTCATCATAAACGTTAAAATTAGGCTGAAGCCAAGTAGGACTTAGCAGTAACGCGGTTAAACCAGTGATGCGACTAAAACAGTGGCAGTGGGCAGTATTGGCAGCACCGATCGCCATTCCAGTGATTTTCTTGTTGATTGCTGCCGGATGGCAAATCCACGAGTGGCGGCTGAATTGGATCTGGGCAGTGTTTACGCTGCTGCTGGTCGGCTGGCGCTGGCTGCTGGTAAAATGGACGCGACCCGCGATCGCATCCTTGGAAACGGCAATGGCAGCCGTGACGCAAGAGTTAGAAACCGTCGAACGAAAGCCATTGCCGATCGGGGAGTCAGCAGATACCGCAACCCAAGCCGAAGCCGCTCTACAAACGGTTTTGCAAACTGCCCAAAGCGATCGCCCCATTTGGGAAGACTGGCAAAGCTTTTGGCTCCGCTGCCAGGAGCTTGTGGCGGCGATCGCTCGGATCTATCACCCTGAAGTCAAGTATCCGCTGCTGAATATCTACGTGCCCCAAGCCTATGGATTGATCCGGGGCACAGTGGATGACATGGATCAGTGGATGCAGAAAATATCGCCAGCGCTCAGTCAAGTTAGCGTGGCGCAGGCAGTTCAAGCCTACGAAGTGTATCGCAAGCTGGAACCATCCGCACGGAAGCTATTGCAGGCTTGGAGCTGGGCGCAATGGCTGCTGAATCCGGCAGCAGCGATCGCCAACCAAACGACCCAGCGATCGAGCGATCAGGCGACTCAGCAGCTCATCGGCAACCTCGGTCAGTCCTTGCGGGAAGTGGCATTGCGAAATCTGGCGCGACAGGCGATCGCGCTCTACGGCGGTACTACTTTACCGGAAGCCTCCTTTACTCCAGCGGCTCCTATTTCCCTGCCCAAAGCCAAAACGCAGGCTTTACAGGAGATTCTGTCGCAGGCTGAACCTGTCGCGACGGTGGAGCAAAAGCCCGTGAGCTTGCTGCTGGTGGGACGCACGGGAGCCGGAAAAAGCAGTCTGATCAACACATTATTTCAGGCAGACACGGCGGCTGTGGATGTCCTGCCCAGCACCGATCGCATCCAGGAATACCAGTGGCAAACTCAGGCAGGCGATCAGTTAATCCTATGGGATACGCCGGGATACGAACAGGCAAATCGCACTGACCTGCGGGACTGGGTGCTGGAACACTCGACCCAAGCAGATTTGCTGCTGCTGTTGACCCCCGCGCTCGATCCGGCTTTGCAGATGGATGTAGATTTCTTGCGCGATTTAAAAGCAACGGTTTCTGATTTGCCGACGATCGCCATTGTCACCCAGGTCGATCGGCTGCGCCCCGTGCGCGAGTGGCAGCCGCCTTACGACTGGCAGTGGGGCGATCGACCCAAAGAAGTTTCCATTCGCGAAGCTACACAATATCGGGCAGAGGCATTGGGCGAGTATTGCGATCGCGTTTTGCCGATCGTCACAGGCGACTTTAGCGCTGAGCCTACCGCTGAGCCTGCCCAGATCGGTCGAGCTGCCTGGGGCGCAGAAGCCTTGTCGATCGCCCTCGTCGAATCGATCGCCCCCGCGCAACGGCTTCGACTGGCGCGTTTTCTCCGCAACCTGGAAGCCCGATCGAGCGCAGCCGCACAAATTATCGATCGCTACAGCTTTCAGATGGCAACCACACAAGGACTGACGGCATTGCTCAAAAGTCCAGTGCTTCAGTTTATTTCTACCCTCTCGACCGGATCGCCCACGCTGGCAGCCCTGCTCGCCGCCCAAATTCCGGTGGAGCAATTGCCGATCGTGATTGGCAAACTTCAGATGGCGTATGACCTGTACCAGCTCTTGCATCCGATGGGCGATCGCAAGTTTGATTTGTTGGCGCTGTGGTCGCTGCTAGTCGATAGTTCTCTTCCTGCTGGCGTGTCTGTGACTCAGAGCACTTGGGCACTCGGTCAAGCATTGGTGGAATATTGGACGCAAGATCTGGCGATCGAGCAGGTGCGGCAGCGGTTTGAATTTTATTTGCAGACATAAAAACGACAAGCAGCGGTGAAACTC
>JBBSFA010000488.1:0-3716 GCA_038239185.1 Elainellales cyanobacterium
ACCCTTCCGAAATTAAACTCGTATGCGCCTGAACTACATCAGGCGTAAATTCTCGTGCAGTGCCAAAGTCAATCAGCACCACTTCCTGAGTCGCTTGGCGCAGAATAATATTTTGGGGCTTGACATCTCGATGCAATAAGCCGTTCTGGTGGACAACTTGTAGTGCCGCCCCAATTTGCCGAATATAGTGGACTGCGATCGCTTCAGGCAAAGGGTTATCGGGGAAAACCAATTGCTTCAGCGTTAAGCCAGGAACATAGTCCATGACTAGATAAAATAATCCATCTTCCAGGAAAAAATCATGTACCCGCACAATGTTGGGATGAATACAAAGCGCTAATCGTCTTCCCTCATGCTGAAACTGTTGCTCTATTTTTGCAAACAGGGGATGCTCCCGAATCGTTGCATTTAGAGTCTTAATCACCACTGCCTGCTTTAGGTACTGATGCATTGCCTTGAAGGTGATGCCAAAGCCACCCTGACCCAGCTTTTGCTCCAGGATATACTTTCCACTTTGCAACGTCTTCCCTACCAGCGTTTCCATAACCCTAGGAGCAATGTTGATAATCTAAGAAGCTAAACTCTCTAGAGAATCCAGCATAAATAGCAAATTGGGAGGCTGGACAGGTGCTATTCTGCCATCGGTTCATAAAGCAAAACCAGTATTAATATCAGCATTTATGCTACAGCACGCTCCCGCGTCACACCTCTCTACAGCGAGAGAGTTAGGCGCTGCTGCTAAAGTTCAGTGAAGTCGTCCTTTTCCGCTACCGCTATGAATTCTCAGCAACAGCAATTGCCCCTTGCCGAAATTGATGCCCCACTGGCAGCACGGATGCGTCCGCGATCGCTGGATGAGTTTGTGGGGCAAGCGCACATCATTGGGCAAGGGCGACTGCTACGGCGAGCGATTCAAGCCGATCAGCTCTCTTCGCTGATTTTTTATGGATCGCCGGGGACAGGCAAGACGACGCTGGCGCGGATCATTGCCAACACGACTCGCGCCCATTTCATTTCGATCAACGCAGTGCTATCAGGCGTGAAGGAGATTCGAGACGCGATCGCCACTGCCCAAGTGCAGCATAGCAAGTATGGGCAGAAGACGATTCTGTTTGTGGACGAAGTGCATCGGTTCAACAAGTCTCAGCAGGATGCTTTGCTGCCGTGGGTGGAAAATGGCACGGTGATTTTGATTGGGGCTACGACTGAGAATCCGTATTTTGAGGTGAATAAAGCTTTAGTCAGCCGATCGCGCATCTTTCAGCTCAAGCCGCTGGAGCCTGCGGACTTAGCGCAAGTCTTGAGTCAGGCGTTGCAGGACAGCGATCGCGGCTACGGCAAGCTGAACGTGGAGATTGATTTGCAGGCGCGATCGCATCTAGTGAACGTCGCTAATGGGGATGCTAGAGCGCTCTTGAACGCTTTGGAACTGGCGATCGAAACCACGCCTGCGGATGAAACCGGGGTGCTTCACATTACGCTATCGGTGGCAGAAGAATCGATCCAGCAGCGGGCGGTGCTGTATGACAAAGAAGGGGATGTTCACTTTGACACGATCAGCGCCTTTATCAAAAGTCTGCGTGGATCAGACCCCGATGCGACCTTGTATTGGCTGGCGCGGATGGTTTATGCCGGAGAAGATCCGCGTTTTATTTTTCGGCGGATGGTGATTTTGGCGGGTGAAGATGTCGGTCTTGCCGACCCGCAGGCGGTCGTCGTGGTGAATGCTTGCGCTCAAGCCTTCGATCGCGTGGGGATGCCCGAAGGACGCTATCCGCTGGCGCAGGCGGCGTTGTATTTGGCGACGGCTCCTAAATCGAATAGCGTCATGGGCTTCTTTGATGCGCTTGCTGCCGTGGAGCGAGAGCGAGAAGACGAAGTACCCAATCATCTGAAGGATTCCAACCGCGACAAACACAGCTTTGGGCATGGCGCAAACTATCTCTATCCCCACTCCTATCGGGAACATTGGGTGGCACAGCAGTATTTACCGGGCAGCTTGCAGGGACAGGTTTTCTATCAGCCGAGCAACCAGGGCTACGAAGACCAAATTCAGCAGTCAGTCGCCCGACAGCGAGAGGCGCAGCTAGCCGCCTTGGTCGAAGTCCCGCCCGAAGTGCTGACCTTTAGCCCTGCCGACTCCACCACCGATCGCTGGCTGCAACGAACGCAGAGTCAAGCCGGAGCACGGCTGGGATCTTTGCGCGATCGCCTCTTTACCCTGATCCAACCGCAGCGACACCAGGTGATTTTGGATCTGAACGCAGGCAGCGGCTTGTTGACCTGGGAGGCAGTGCGGCGCGTGCCTGAAGGCGGTGTGGTTGCCTGTGTGCGATCGCCCAACGACGCGCAGGCTTTGCAGGAACAGGCGGCAGCTTTGCCTCAGATGAACCGCCCTTTGATTTTGCAGGCAGCGCTGACAGACTTGCCGCAGCAGATAGGCGACACTACGTTTGACTGGATGCTGGGGCGAAATCTGCTGGCAGTTGATCAAGCCGACAAAACTTTGGCGATCGCGGCACTCCGTTCACTAGCAGAGCGGCTGGCTCCCGCAGGGGCGATCGCGCTGGCTGAAGCTGTGCCGCGCTATACGCAACGGCTGTATCGCCTTGTTTCGGCTGAGGCGATCGATCCAGATCTGTATCAGCGCTGGGTGGAAGCTGAAGAAGCGCTCTATCAGGATCAGGCAGATCCGATGCTGAACTGGGATGCGATCGATCTGCTGCCTCAGTTTCAAGCCGTTGGATTTGCGGCAACCGTTGAGCTAGAACGCACCCAGACTGACTATCGGATTACGGCTGCTGTGCTCGATCGCTGGTTTAGTCCAGGTCACGATCGGCTCAGCACAGATCGGCTCAGCTATGTGGAACAGCTCTCACGGTTTTTGAGCAAGGCAGAAGTTAAAGCAGTGCAGTCGCTTTTGAGTAGAACCTTGAGCAATCAAGTCGTGGCATGGGAAGGGGCGATCGCGTTTTATCGCCTTGTGCTGGCTTGACTGGTTGCCAAGCCAAACCAAGTCACAGCAGCTTCAAAAATTTGCGAATCAAGCCGATCGTCACGGCAGGTAGCTCTAGCTGCGGCGTTAAGCCTACGTCATCAAGGATTTCCAGGGCGCGGATGGCTTGGGGGTTTAGCTCAGCTAGCCGCTGACCCAACTCGACGCTGGTGAACTGCGACTTTTTGCCCCAAATCATCGCCGTAGGAACCGTGAGCCGAGGCATATAATCCGCCAAGTCAAAGCACAAATCGCCGCGCACAAACGACAAAGCGCTGTACTCTGCGTTGGGCTGCTGCGCCGAAGCCAGATAAGCATCGACCATTTCTTGCGAAACCCGATTCGATCGCGCGAACTGGCGCTGCTGCAAAAAGCTGCGAATGCCGCCGCTGGTTGCGATCGCCGTGCTGTACAGCACCCGATCCAGAACGGGAATGCTGACCAGTTGGGCGATCGGGCTGCGGCTGTAGTCTTTGCCAAAGTCCGATAGACCCGCCGGGGAGGTGAGGATCAGCGCCTTGAACAGGCGCGGATAGGCGACCGCTACTCGCACAGTCATTGCTGCCGTGAGGGAAGAGGCAATCACTGTCGCAGGTGTCCCGCAAACCTGCTCAATAAATTCTTTAATCGTCGTCAAATAGTCATCGACTTGATAATTCCGAGATAGATGCGTCGATCGCCCCCAGCCCAATAAGTCTGGCGCGATCACCCGGTAGTCTAC
>JBBSFA010000489.1:0-3713 GCA_038239185.1 Elainellales cyanobacterium
TGAACACCTGTGCCTGGTTGCAAGCGATCGGGGTGAATTCCAATAAAATCGTCCCCTGGGATTATGTCTACAGCACAGCACCCGATGACTTTCCGATTAAAGCGCTGCGCCAAGTCGGTGAACCCTGGGATCTACCCTGGAATCTGACCTATGCAGGGACGATGTCTCACGTTCACGGCGTGGGCGATTTACTGAAAGCGGCAGCGCAGCTTAAAGCGCAAGGGCTGTCCTTTAAGCTGCGGATGGTGGGTCACGATGAAGATAATTATTTATTTCCTAAAGCAAAAAAGCTGGGCGTAGAGGATTGCATTGAGTTTCTGGAAGGGCGGCGATCGAAGATATCGAACCCTTGATGCGCCAAGCCGATCTGGTGATTGCACCCACCCACCATGCCTATCCTGCTGGGTTTCCGTGGATGACCTATCAGGCTTTGCGATCGCGGACACCTTT
Organism: Elainellales cyanobacterium; assembly: GCA_038239185.1. Lineage (GTDB taxonomy): Bacteria > Cyanobacteriota > Cyanobacteriia > Elainellales > Elainellaceae > FACHB-886. The sequence continues at coordinate 451 of JBBSFA010000489.1, forward strand.
TATTGTGTCTGATCACCCGATGTTCCGCAGCGTGTTAGACCATCAGGGTAGCGCGATGCTGTTTCCAGCAGGCAACGCAACGGCATTGGCAGGCTGCATTCGGGAGGTGCTATCTAGTCCAGCGCTATACCTTAAACTATCCACCGCTGCATCAGAGGCTTGGGATCGGCTTCAGATTCCAGTCAAGTGGTCAACGTTGATTCGGCATTGGCTCGCGAACTCCCCTGAAGATCGACATTGGCTCTACGAGCATCGTCTCGGATCGGGTCGGTATGTGTGCGACTGGACGCACCGTCAAGCCGTCAGAGAAAAAGAAGGGGTGTTTTAGCTCAGTCTTCATAGTCCCTGGTATTTGTACCGATCGGATTCAAACCCTTTATGAAATAACTGCCAGAGTTTACTTTTTTTCTATGAATTTAGCCAAAATACGCTAGTGCCCAAAAAAGGGGGTGATTATAATTTGAGTGTTGTGATGAAGCAGAAACCTTTTCTGCAACGGTTCTAGCAGTACTTAAAACATCGCTAGAGATTGATTCCGCAGATATTTTTTGTTCGCAAAAGACTTTATCCGGAAATATCTCTTTCACCAGGTAAAGATATGCTACTGCTTGGGGTGCATTTATTCATGCCTACCCAAGCTCCGCTCTCTATTTAAAATTACCTTCTTAACCTATTTAGCAGTAATCTATTTAGCAGCAATCTATTTAGCAGCCTAGACATTAGAGACTAGGCTTTAGCGCACTAGGCTTTAGTTCGGTGCTTTAGTTCGGTGTGAATCTGAAGCATGTCTTATTCCGTAGGTGATGGCTAGTGAAAAGCGTAGGAGAACAACAAATTGAAATTCAGCGATCTGAGAGAACTGCAAGATAGTTTAACAATTGAAACGGACGTTTGTATTATTGGGAGCGGTCCTGCGGGTCTGTCGATCGCGCAAGAATTTGCAGGAACAAATACCCAGGTTTGGATTATCGAAAGCGGTGGGTTGGGCGAAGAAAAAGAGACCCAAGCCCTTTATGAAATTGAAAGTTCGGGTGTGCCCAGGGTGATGCAGCAAGATATCATCCGATATCGAATTTTTGGCGGTAGCTCCCATATCTGGACGGGTCGCTGTGCGCCGTTTGATCCGATCGATTTCGAGGCGCGCTCCTGGATTCCCTACTCAGGCTGGCCGATCACTCGTAAGAACTTAGATCCTTATTTGGAACGAGCGGGCACTAATCTAGGGCTAGGTCCCCACTGTTATGACGAACAGCTATGGGATTTGTTGAAAGCGCCTCGTCCTACGCCACTGTTAGATTCAAACTATCTCAAGCCCGCATTCTGGCAGTTTAGTCGCAGCTATAAAGATTTAGGAGAACCCGTTCGGTTTGGTCATCATTACCTGAACTATGATGCGCCTAATATTAATACCTTGCTGCACGCCAATGTCACCCACATCAACACCAACGAGGCAGGCACAAAGGTTGAATCGATCGAAGTCAGCACGCTAGAGCATAAACGGGCAACCGTTAAAGCCAAGACCGTTATCTTGTGCTGTGGCGGCATTGAAAATGCCCGACTGCTGTTGGCTTCCAATCGAATTCTGCCCAACGGGGTTGGCAATCAAAACGATACGGTGGGTCGATTCCTGATGGATCATCCCGGCTCTGTGATTGGCAGCTTTGATCCGAAGCGATCGGCTAAAGTGCAGGATCGGTTTGGACTCTATTGGCTGGATACCCAATTGCGCCAGGTTTACCTGCAAGGATTCGCGTTAAGTCCAGAAATTCAAGCCAGAGAGCAACTTTTAAATTGCGCGGCTTATCTGGAAGAGTATGCCGCGCCGGACGATCCTTGGCGCACCATCAGACGACTCAAGTCCGCGTTGAAAAAAGAAGCCGCAGAGGCATCATCGGTCGATAAGGCGATGTACTGGCGGCAGGAAACCGCCTCAGCCGCGCCGCGCCCCTATCAGGATGCGCTGGCGGTGCTGTCTCAGACTCCATTAGTGTCTCAAGGGCTTTACCGCCGATTTTTCAAAAATCGCCCCCCGATCGCCAAAAATCAACGGATTGATCTCTACTGCCTGGTGGAACAGATCCCCAATCCAGAGAGCAGAGTCACGTTGTCCGATCGCAAAGATCCGCTAGGAATGCCGCTTTCCAATGTAAACTGGCAGATTAGCGAACAGGAAAAGCACACGGTTCAGCGTTTAGGAGAACTGATCTGTCAGGAACTAGGGCGATTGGGGCTGCCGCAACCGACCTTGGCAAATTGGCTGAGCCAGAAAGAAAAAGATCTCTCCAATTTCTCCGATCGCGCCCATCCCACAGGCACGACTCGGATCTCTGAAGATCCCAGTCAGGGTGTGGTGAACGCGAACTGTCAGGTGCATGGAGTCGATGGACTCTTTATTGCGGGCAGCTCTGTTTTCCCGACGAGCGGTCATGCCAACCCGACGCAAATGATTGTGGCGATGTCGATTCGCTTAGCGGATTGGTTAAAAGCCAATCGGGTGAGCTAGCCTGGTGCCCTGATAGAAAGGCTACTGATAGAAAGGCTGCGGTTGATTTATACTTTATCCCCCTACAGTACTATGGTCGCAACTTGCTTAATGAACTACGCTGCAACGATGCAAAAAGGAATGCTGATTGTGCTGCACTGCCCTTTCAGAGTGCGAGATGGGCAACTCTTATGGGAGTCTCAAGCCTGCAACGGCTTGGAGCGATGGGCGGATAACTTTGGCTCATTGGTCGTTGCGGCTCCGGTCATGCCAGAAACCGTAGCCGATCGCAATAAAACCATCGTCTGGCAAGACACCGCCACCTTGAACCGTCCCGATCGCTTTGAGTTTGTCCAGTTGCCTTGGGCTTACTCCCTGCCGCAATTCTTGAAAACCTATGCCTCAACTCGGCAGCAGTTGGCTGAGCTGATCCGGCGCTGTGAATATGTTCAGGTCGGGATTGGCGGTTTGGTGGGTGACTGGGCGGGAATCACTGCCCTGGAAGCGCATCGGCAAAACAAAAAGTGTGCAGTCCATGCCGATCGCGTGGAGCACCAAGTGGTGCTGACTGTTGCCCAGCAGGAGGGTTGGAAAGCCCGACTGAAGGCGAGCCTGGTTGCTCCGCTGATGGCTCGCTTTGAGCAATATGTGATCGAGCGCAGCAGTTTGGGCTTGTGGCATGGTCAGGATTGATATGCTGCCTACAGTACATTTTGCTAACTCAGCTATGTTGTTCATGATGTAAAAAGCAATCAGGAAGATGCGATATCGCCTGAAGCCA
>JBBSFA010000490.1:0-3712 GCA_038239185.1 Elainellales cyanobacterium
AAAATCCGCCCCCCCTCACTCTCGAACTCCTACAATCCCGCCTCAAATCCCCGATCGCCACCGAAGGCATCCGCACCATCGACCTGCGCCGCCTCACCCTCAATCTGCGTCCCGAAAACAGCGACTTTCGCGACCAGTTCTATCGGCTGATCCAAGCGCAAATCCAGCGATCGCCCTTGCCGATCGGACTTGACTTCAGCAACTCCCTGATTCAGGGCGAATTCAAAATTAGCGCCCTAGCCCAGCTCACGCCCTTGTATGGTCAACTGCCGCCGATCTTCACCCCCACCGAGCAAGCCCAACTCGGACGCGATCGCCGCCGTCTGTTTCAGCTCAATCAGCTCTCGCGATCGCTGCTGACCCAAAGCCAAGTCACACCGCTGCAAATCACCGTGCTGCGTGCCCCCCTGACTTTGCTGCAAACCCGCTTTGAAGGCTTCGCCAACTTCACCAACACCTTTTTTCTAGGGCGAGTTGAAGCCCAAGGCGCGGTGTTTGCCCAAGAGTCCGACTGGTCAGAAGCCCGCTTCAGCCAAATGACCAGCTTTACCAGCGCCAGCTTTCAGAAAGAAGCCCGCTTTCGCAGCAGCCTTTTCTTCGATCGCGCCAAGTTCAACCAGGTGCAGTTTCAGGGCACTGTCAACTTCCAGAGCAGCGAATTTCAGGCAAACGCCAGCTTTCATCAGGCGACCTTTCAGCAGTTCGCCAACTTCAGCCGCATCCGCTGGCGCGACAAAGCCGACTTTGCCCAAACCCGCTGGCAGGCGGTTGCCCAGTTCGATCGCAGCAAATTCACGCAGGCTTTGTTCTTGACCGAAGCCGTGTTTGAGAAAACCGCCAGCTTTCGGCAGACCCAGTTTGATCAGCCCGTCAACCTGCGTGGAGCCAGCTTGCTCAACCAGGCTGACTTTGCCGATGCTAGCTTTGCGCCGATCGCCTACCTAAATATTTCCGATCTCCAGTTTGATCCGAAGCAGGCGACCTTCTTGGGCAACCCCGGACAGATTGGGCGAGTTCTTTCTGTACCGCGCTTGCAGGGCAACGAAGCCCTCTTTCGCAAGCTGGTGCAGAATTTTCGTCAGCTTCAGCAGGTTGCCGATGCCAATCAAGTTGAGTACACTGCCCAAAAGCTGCGCCTGCAACAGCTCCGCAGTCAGTTGATTGGCACGAATCTCAACAGTGCGACTCGCCTTCAGCTTCAGCGGGTTGGTTTTTCGGAAGCTCAAGCTGAGGCGATCGCCACACTGCGGCTCCAGCAGACCTTTCGCAGCCCCAACGATATTCTTCGCATCGATGGCGTTGACTTGGCGACCTATGTGAAGGTTCGCGATCGCATTGTGGCCCGTGATCCTTTCCTGACTGGAAGCTGGCTGTTAGATACGCTCTACTGGCTAGGACTCAGCGTTTTGCTGCTGTTGACTCATTACGGCACTAGCTTTTGGCTGGTGTTTGGCGTGGGACTGGTGGCGATCGCCCACTTTGGCATCCTGTTTTGGCTGGTCGATCGGTTCCGCCGCCTGCTGCCTCAGCCGATTGTCCCAACTGCCTCAGAAATCGGTTGGGCGATCGGCGGGTTTGCCCTGATCACGCTGTGTGGACTGCTGGCGATCTTTCGCAATGGTGAGCAGCCCTGGTTTACGCTGGCTTGTTTGGAGCTAGTGATCTTGCCGATTCCTGCCGTTTTAGCTGGATTGATTTACGGGCGTGGGCGCTACCATGACCTGATGACCGTCAGCTATTTTGTGGAAGATGCTAGCTTGCGTCAGCTCCGCTTTTTGATTGGCAGACTTCCCAACATTCCTGCCTATCCTGGCTTCCGCGAACGATACAGTTCGATTCTTTGGGATCGGCGCTGGAGCTGGCTCAACTACTTTGATTTCAGTCTCAATAATTTATTTCGACTCGGCTTCAACGATATCCGACTGCGCGACACTCATATTCCCGGACTGATTACAGCACTCGCCTGGTATCAGTGGGCAATCGGCTTGCTTTACTTCGCGCTATTGTTGTGGACGCTATCCCGCACGATTCCTGGATTAAACTTGCTCATTTATTTTAAGTAATCTGACTCACTATCGAGCGCTCTTCATCACTTCTAGCAGCGTTGCCAATGCCTGATCTTCCATCGGGTTCACCTGCCGATCGAGCAAGGCAATTCCCACCGCTTTAGAAAGCGCGATCGCCGCCACATCGGGATCGAGTCCTTCTACCAATTGCTCTAGAGTCTGGGGAATCTTTGTGGCTGCCTTAATGCCTAGCAGCATTTCATCAGCAAAGCCCAAGGACTGAAGCTGGGGAGACAGATACTCCCAGTCCACAGGCTTGTTTGGGTCGCCCACCTGCACGATATAGGCGAGAAGCCGTTGCAGCTTGCGTTCTTGCTGTGGAGTCAGCGCTGGCTCCCCTGCTTGAGCATCGATCGCCAGTTCTCCCTGCTGCAAGTTCTGCAAAATTTGCTGCCAGTCGTTTGTATCACAGGCTTCTGGCTTGCCCACTTTCAGCGTGAGCTGAATCTGATTGGCATCCGTATCCAGGTGCGTGACCTTTGCCTGCACCCCCAAAAAACCGAGCCACTGGGCGATCGTCGTGATCAAAGTCGATCGCGTGGCTTGGCTGTTTGCCAATAGCCGCAGTTGGGTGCGAACCATGGGGCGAACAATTTGTGACAGCATAGCTTCCGTTGCACTCTCAAGTCTTTTCCTACTACCCTAGTACATTAAAGCAAACCGTGCTGGGTGAATGGCGCGATCGCTACCAGAAGCTGCTGTGTTCCGTTCTGTGATGAAATTGCACCTAACTTTTAGCTCATCTCAGTAATTTCTCTGGTCTCTGCCGTGCTTTAAAGCGTACAATGACCGTACCATTGGGCTTCACGCATCGTCGAAGTTAAGTTGACCCGCGATCGCATTTGTTCCTGCACCCGATTTCCGGCGCTGTTCCCTGTTTGTGCATTCATTCTTAGGAAAAGGAGGCTAGAGCTGACTGAACTCTTGCGGCTTTGCTGTGCGATCGGCAATGTTGCAGGGCACACTTTGCCCAACGCCACCTTTGCTGACTAAAGCCTGTAAAGCCCAAAGCCTGTAAAACTCAAACTCACTCTGTAAAGCTTAAGTGAACTTCGTTCCGCAATCTGGGAACACTCTACGTTGTAAGGAAACCTTTCTGCATCCGCTATGGCAAACTCCTCGTCCCGCCGCGCCCTAGTCGTCCAAAATAATTTTTCGCCGTTCAGCAACAAACTGGTTCAGGCTGGCATCGTCAACGCTGAGCAGATGCAGCAGGCGCTGATTGAAAGCCGCAAAACGGGCAAGCCCTTAACGGACATCTTGGCGTTAATCACGGGACAACAGCTTCCCCCAGATTTGATTCGTCAATACAAGAAGCAACAGCTTTTTGAGCTAAAAATTCTGTATGGCGTAGAGTCCCTTGACCCAGAAATCAGCGAAATCAACGGGCAGCATTTGACTCAGCTAATTGAAACGCTGATTCCCGTCGATATTTGCCGTCGCTATCGCCTGCTTCCCCTGTCCAGAACCGATACTGCACCGCCTTTTGTCCTGGTGGCAATGGTCGATCCAGACGATCTGGCAGCACAAGACGACCTGAACCGCATCCTGCGTCCGCAAGGGCTTGCCCTCCAGCGGATGGTGATTACGGCAGAAGATTACCAGCGCCTGATTTCCCAATATCTGGATGAACAGGTTGAGCGCCA
>JBBSFA010000491.1:0-3704 GCA_038239185.1 Elainellales cyanobacterium
AACGATCAACGGGACTCGGCTTCAGCCCGACGAAGTTGACATTACGATGAATCAACCTGTTTCAGTTTCGTTCAACCGAGACGACCACGGGACAAAGGTTTATGCCGGAAGCCTCAAGCTCCAACCCAACGCCTACGGCACTTATACGCTGGTCGATACGCTGCCGATCGAAACCTATTTACGCGGCGTGGTGCCCCACGAAATTGGTGCGGGTGCTCCTCCGGCGGCGATCGAAGCCCAGGCAGTTTTGGCGCGTACCTATGCGCTGCGAAACCTGCGCCGCTTTGCAATTGATGATTATCAGCTTTGTGCCAGCACCCAGTGCCAGGTGTATTGGGGCTTGACGGGAATTGATGCGGGGGTCGATCGGGCGATCGCCAATACGCAAGGGCAAGTGCTGACCTATCAGAATGAACTGGCAGATGCGCTTTATTCCTCGACCACAGGCGGTGTAACAGCTCCTTTTAGCGATGTCTGGAATGGTGCCGATCGCCCTTATCTGACCGCTCGTGTGGATGCAGTGCAGCCTGTTTGGGATCTGGTGAGCCGTCCTCTATCGGATGAGCAAAACCTGCGGGCCTTTCTGGCTGAGAAGACTGGCTTTAACGAAGTCGGCTGGGATTTGTTCCGCTGGCGGGTTGTTAGTTCTCCAACGGATATCGCCAGCGATTTGAAGACCTATTTGCAGAGTAAGCAGCAGGCGGCAAACTTTACCGAGGTGAAAGATGTCAAGGTATTGGAACGATCGCCTGCCGGACGGGTGCAGAAGATGGCGATCACGACCGATCGAGGCGTAGTGGAGCTAGACAAAGACGAAATTTTGCGGGCGCTTTACGCTCCGGTCAGCACCCTGTTCTACGTTGAGCCGATCTATGAGCAGCCGATCGCCAAAGTGGCACCTAATACCGCGCCGCTAACGGCACAGACTGCTGAGTCTAAAGCACTTCAGCCTAGCCCTGCGGCGACTCCAGCCTCGGTCACGCAAGCAGCGGGAACTCCAGCGGCTCAGCCCAAAGTCCTTAAAGGCTTTGCGTTTGTGGGGGGCGGTTTTGGGCATGGGGTTGGCATGAGCCAGACTGGCTCTTATCATCTGGGTGAGATTGGCTGGTCAAGCAGCCAGATTCTCAGCTTTTACTATCCAGGGACTCAGCTTCAGCCGCTCAGTTCAGCGATCGTGTTTTGGCGTGATCCAGCCCAGAAGTCAGTTTCTTCGCTGCCGATCGACCTGCCTTTCTCGAAAGCGATCGATTTGTTCAAGCAGGTTAAGTCGCTGCAAGAGCCTTAGCACAGAAGTGACACAGAGCATCTGGAACTCATCCGATCTTGCGATCGTCACTCAATAACCGTGTATTTGCGATGTTCGTATCGGCGGCTGCTTGGCTAACTTAGGGATGCATCTATCCCGCTTTTATCCATCTTTGCCATCAGGTACGATCGTGACAAAACTCTCCGAAAAGCCTTTAAAGACCAATCCGTTCGTGTCTTATCGTGATCCAAGTACAGGTCGCTGGGTTGTTGTGAGATTGAATGCTGCGCCCGGTTCAATTCAGGTGAGGTTGACCCAAGTTTCGGCTCAAATTAAGCAATTTTCGTCTTAAGCAAATTTAATCCTGATGTCGTCTGGTTCATGACTCGTGTCTTGCTATGTGCAGGGCACGAGTTTTGGTTTCTGAGATAATTTGTTAGGAGTTCCAAAAAGCCGTCAACTATGAGTCAGTCTCCAGTCCTAGCCACACTTGCCCAATGGCTTGCAGGCGAATTTGACAATCAGCCACAGGCGATCGACCAACCGATCTGGTTTGTCCATTTGCGGCTGTGGCATCGTCCTGTTCGGCTGCGAGTGGAGGGATTGGCGCTGTTTGCGGAGCAGGCAAATGCGTTGCAGCTCGATCGCCCCTATCGCCAGCGGATTGCCGTGCTTCAGCCGACTGGAGATGCCCAGATCTTCCGCGTCCAGTATTGGGCATTGAATCAGCCCGAGTGTTTTAAGGGAGCCGGAGCCAATCCACAGATCTTAGAGCTGCTGAGCTTAGACGATTTAGAACCGCTACCGGGCTGTGTGCTGACGGTAACTCGGCAGGGCGATCGCTTTATCGCAGAGCCGCCGACGGATGCCAAATGCTATTTTCAGTACGACGGCAAAACCCGCCAAGTGGTGTTGGGCTTTGAGGTGAGCGAAACCCAATTTCACAGTCGCGATCGCGGGGTCGATCCGGAGACAGGAGCCGCTCTGTGGGGCGCAATCATGGGATCTTATGACTATCAAAAGCGTCAAGCCTTTAGCTGGGACGAGTAGCCTGACGATTCTGCATGTCCAAAAACTTGAGCTGCTGATAGAGGACTTCGACCTTGGGTAGCTCTAGCCCTGCCTGTTTCGCCATTCTCAGCGGATTGCCAAAAATTGCCTCAATTTCCAAAGGGCGCTGTTCGTCGTAGTCGATCTTCATGCTGGTGCGGTAGGGCTTCATTTTGGTGGTGTAGTCCAGCATGGTTTGGATAAACTCTGCTGGGATCGCTCGCTCGCTCCCCGGATCGGTCAATTGCCCAGTGACAGCAGCAGCAGCTACGACTTCCTGCATGAGCTGTTCAGAGAGCAATCGCGTAAACTCGTTTGCCATCATTTGATCGGTCGTGGCGTTCAGCACCACCGACAGCCCGTTAAATGGAATATTCCAAATCAGCTTTTTCCAGCGGGAGATAAACAGATCCTCTGCCAGTTCGATCGGAATTCCCGCTTGCTCAAAATCTGCTGCCACCTGCCGCAGTCGATCGGTCACGCCACAAAGCTGATACCCCGCCGCAAAATCGCCCAGGGTGATCTGCTTGTAGTCCACATGCCGAATGTGTCCTGGCGCAACCTTGTTGGAACAGAGAAAACACAAGCCGCCCATGACGCGATCGCTGCCCACAATCTGAGCCACTTCTGCCTCAATCCCCAGACCGTTTTGCAGTACCAAGGCTATGCCATCCGGTTTCAATGCAGGCGGCAGCAGCTTGGGCAAGAGATGATTCTGAGTCGTTTTGAGGGCTACGATCGCCACATCGCAGGGCGGCAGATCGGTTGGATTTTGATAAACGTGAACTTGGGACAGCGTAAAATCACCGTCCGGCGAATCCACGATCAGCCCGTGCGTTTTGATCTGCTCATAGTCGCTGCGTACCAAATAATGCACTTTAGATCCCGCCTGCTGAAGCCTTGCGCCATAGAAGCCGCCCAAAGCCCCTGTGCCTAGAACGGCATAGCGACGAGGAGTGGGGAGCGGATTGTAGGCGATCGAACTGCACATAACGAGGGACAGGGGAGTTCAAGACTTAGGCTGAAATTCCATGCGGTAGCGGTAGAGCGCAACGGGCTGTGGCTCTCCCAAAAAATTGCCATCGGGGATGGTTTTGAAATAGTCCGGGTCTTGGGGCGAAAGGTAGATTGCCGTCACCTGATCGGCAGTGATTGGTAAGCTGTCAACAGCATGGCGCTTGTAGGCTGTGGTGTTTTCGACTTCGTTGAAATAAAGCTGTGGAGTGCCGCGAAATTCTTGGGCAAAGATTTCACTCGTCAAAAATCGATCGGGATCGGGAGATTCGATAGCGCGTCCGGTGACCGTCGAGACAAGCTGGCGTTCGCTGAACAGCGGCTCCGAGGACTCCGTTCGCAGCAGGGTGAGCTGGCGATTGGGATTGTTGGGATCGACCTTGACGGCAAGCAC
>JBBSFA010000492.1:0-3682 GCA_038239185.1 Elainellales cyanobacterium
CGCGTTACTGTGGACTTAACCAGTCACGATGCAGGCGGGATCACCCAAAAAGATGTGGATCTGGCAACTCGAATGAATGAACTCGCTCAATAGGCAGGTTCGATCGCGCAGGTTCGATCGCAATGACAGGCTCTATCGGCTCACAGCAGGCAACTTAACGCATGACCGCTTCTCTCTCCCAATGGCAACAGGGCACGCTTCTAGAATTAACGATCGCTGAACTCAGCAACGGCGGCGATGGTGTGGGTCGTTGGGAAGGACGGGTCGTGTTTGTGCCGAATACCGTACCGGGCGATCGCATCATCGCCCGGTTGATTCGCGTTAAGCCGCAGTATGCCTATGGCAAGCTGCAAGAAATCCAGGAGGCTTCGCCGCATCGAGTGCGTCCGAGCTGCATTGTGGCGGATAAGTGCGGCGGCTGTCAGTGGCAGCCTGTGGCGTATGACTATCAGCTAGAAGCGAAGCGAAATCTAGTGGTGCAGGATTTAGAGCGGATTGGTGGCTTTACCGCACCGCCTGTCGATCCAGTCAAGGCAGCGCCGGATACATTGGGCTATCGCAACAAGGCGACCTATCCGCTGATGCGATCGACCACTGGGCAAGTCCAAGCGGGCTACTACCAAAAAGGCAGTCACCTGCTGATCAACCTGAACCAGTGTCCGATCCAAGATGCGCGGCTGAACCCATTCCTGACGCAGGTCAAGCTGGACATCCAGGAACGCGGCTGGGGCATCTACAACGAAGTAGAACATCGCGGCAAGCTGCGGCATTTGGGAATGCGGATTGGACGGCGCACTGGAGAAGTGCTGCTGACGATCGTGTCCAGAGATGCCAATTTGGAGGGCATTGAAGAACAAGCGCAGGAGTGGCTAACTCGCTATCCAGAACTAGTAGGAGTCTGCGTTAACCTCAACCCCGATCGCACCAACGCTATTTTTGGCATCGACACAATCTGCATTGCCGGACGGCACTATCTGACCGAAGAATTTGCCGGACTGCAATTTCGGATTCAGCCTGCCACCTTTTTCCAGGTCAACACCGAGCAAGCCGAGGCAGTAGTTGAAATCATTCAGCAGGAGCTAAACCTGCAAGGCACAGAAACGATCGTCGATGCCTACTGTGGTATCGGCACGCTGACCTTACCGCTGGCAAAACAGGCAAAGGAGGCGATCGCGATCGAAGTGCAGCTAGAAGCCGTCGAGCAAGCCAGACTCAACGCCCAGATCAACGACATCAGCAACGTTACCTTTCAGATTGGCGCAGTCGAGGCGCTCTTGCCGCGCCTGACCGTGCATCCAGAGGTTGTCTTGCTCGATCCGCCGCGCAAAGGCTGCGATCCGTCGGTAATTCAAACGCTGCTGAAGCTGCTGCCCGAACGGATTGTCTATGTGAGCTGCAACTCGGCGACATTGGCGCGAGATTTGAAAGGGCTGGGCGATCGCTATCACGTGAGCCGCATCCAGCCGATCGATTTCTTTCCGCAAACGGCACATGTGGAATGTGTGACATTCCTAACGCTGCATTAAGTCCTAGACTGCCTCAACTCAAGTAAGCGCAACTGACTCAACCTCAAGCAATCTACCATGTCTACCCCTTATCCTCGCGACCTGATCGGCTACGGCTGCCACCCGCCAGATCCACAGTGGCAAAACCAGGCCCAGATCGCCGTGCAGTTTGTCATTAACTACGAAGAAGGCGGCGAAAGCTGTGTGTTGCATGGCGACCAAGCGGCAGAGGCATTCCTATCAGAAAGCATCGGTGCAGAGCCGCTACATGGAGTGCGCCACATGAACATCGAATCGATGTATGAGTTTGGCAGTCGGGCAGGCTTTTGGCGACTACATCGACTGTTTACGCAGCGCCAGATTCCGGTGACGATCTATGGAATCGCGATGGCATTGGAGCGAAATCCAGAAGCGGTAGCTGCGATGCTGGAAGCCGATTGGGAGATTGCGAGTCACGGCTATCGCTGGATTGACTACAAATACTTCAGCGAAGATGCCGAACGGGAGCACTTGCAAAAGGCGATCGCCATTCACACGCAAGTCACGGGCGATCGTCCGTTGGGTTGGTACACGGGGCGCAACAGCATCCACACGCGCAAGCTGGTTGTAGAAGAAGGCGGCTTTCTCTACGATTCCGATAGCTATGCCGACGATCTGCCCTACTGGAACTATGACTATGACAAACCGCATCTGATAATTCCCTACACGCTCGACAACAACGACATGCGATTTGCCACTGCACAAGGCTTCAACGCAGGCGACCAGTTTTTTGCCTATCTGCGCGATGCCTTTGATGTCCTTTATGCCGAAGGTGAAACAGCTCCCAAAATGATGAGCGTGGGCTTACACTGTCGGCTGGTCGGCAGACCCGGACGCGCCGCCGCGCTTGCCCGCTTTTTGGACTATGTGCAAAAGCACGATCGCGTTTGGCTCTGTCGTCGGATCGATATTGCACACCACTGGCACAAACATCAGCCGCCACAAGGAGTCACCTTTGAACCCACGCCCCCGCCGCGACGACTGCCTTTTGACTAGTATTATTTTTACAGCAAAAAGAGGCGGAATTCCGCCTCTTTTCAGGTAATCTAGTGCTGAATTATTTCACTAAGCTTGCTAGTTCTTGGGCTGACTCGATCGCAGGAGCCGCAATCACAACAGGCTTAAACTGATCCATCGGCTGCGCTGCCAAAACTGGTAGAACTTGACGCGCTTCGACCGCGATCGCAGACGTTTTCGCATCGTAAGTTTGAGTCGCCAGCTTTGGATAAATCCCGATGCCAATAATTGGCACGATTAAGCAAAGTGCAATAAACGCTTCGCGGGGTTTGCTATCCGTCAAAGTCACATGCTTTGCCAGTTCGGTATTTTCCAAACCGTAGAACACCGTTCGCAGCATCGAGAGCAAATAGATCGGCGCGAGAACCACCCCGATCGCGGAGAGCGAGACGATCGCAACCTTAAAGGCAGTGCTGTAGGCATCGCTGGTCGTGAATCCTAGGAACACCGAGATTTCACCGACAAAACCACTCATCCCAGGCAAAGCCAAAGAGGCCATTGAACCCGCCGTGAACAGCGCGAAAACAGTCGGCATTTGTTTTGCCATGCCGCCCATTTCGTCCATCATCAGCGTATGAGTCCGATCGTATGCCACACCTGCCAGGAAGAAGAGACTCGCTGCAATCAGTCCATGCGAAATCATTTGTAGCAGCGCGCCGCTTAGACCCAAACTTGTGAAGGCAGAAATCCCGATTAGCACAAACCCCATGTGGGCGATCGAAGAATAGGCTAAGCGACGTTTCAGATTCGTCTGGGCGAATGCCGTCAACGAAGCATAGACAACGCTAACCGCACCCAGAACCGCTAGCGCAGGCGCAAAGTAAACATGAGCATCCGGCAGCATCTCGATGTTGATTCGGATCAGCGCATAGCCTGCCATCTTCAGCAGCACACCCGCCAAAATCATCGAGACAGGAGCAGGCGCTTCGCTGTGAGCATCCGGTAGCCAAGTGTGCAGCGGGAAGATCGGCAGTTTGACCCCAAAAGCCACTAGGAACGCAGAATACATCAGCAGTTCAAAGCCAAGTGAATACTGCTTCAGCCCTAGCTCCTGCATGTCGAAAGTGACGGTGTCTCCGTAGAATGCCATCGCTAACGCCGCGACCAGGATAAAGATGGAG
>JBBSFA010000493.1:0-3679 GCA_038239185.1 Elainellales cyanobacterium
CTCGATCGATCCCGATTTCCTCGATTTTAATGTCCTTCAGCAATCCCTCGACTCATGAACAATTATTTTAGTTCACGCTTCAAATTGCCTAGACGATTTCTATTTACCTTTCTACATGAGTTAGGACATGCATTAGTTGATCAATATCAGTTACCTATCATAGGCAGAGAAGAAGACGCTGCTGATTCTTTCGCTGCTGTGTTTCTGATCCTAATGCGACGGGATGATGCGATCATAGATGCGTTGAATCAGTTTGAAGTGATTGCTGCCGTGGAAGATGAGTCGGCAAACATTCCCTATTGGGACGAGCATGAATTGACTCGGCAGCGAATTTATAATATTGCCTGCTTGCTATATGGAAGCTCACCAGAAAGCTACCGGAACTGGGTAACTGAAGGCAGGTTGCCAGATACAAGAGCCAAATTGTGCCCAACCGAGTATGAGCAAGCTAAGGGAAGTTGGGCAAAGCTCTTGGTATCCCATATCAATTCCCGATTGCCTCAAGAGTGAACTTTGTGGTTCATAGGAGCCGCGATCGCGATTCAACAGCATCACCTGTTATGCAAGGAGAATAATCCGTGTGGAAACCAGTTTTCAGAAAACAGATGTTCTTGTGGATACTTTGTCTAGCGATCGCAGGATGTCAGTCTAAAGCACAGCCGCTTTCATCTTCTAAAACCATTTACCTTGCCATAGAAGCCAATACACCTGAAGAGAAGCTGTTGGGTCAAGATGTTTTGCATGAGGTGTCAAGAGATCTGCGAAGCGCCAATAATTATGCGATCGTGGACTATATGAAGGGGACTCAAGTCATCAACCTCTTCTCTGATGAGGCATCGCCTCTAGGCATCCGGGAAGCCATGAATGCGCTGAGCGAAAACCCGTCTGATGGGATGGCAATCATCAAAGCGTTGGATCGGGCAGTTAAGCTGGGGCAGCATAAAAAAGTGACGGCGATCGTCGTCACTTCTGGCACTTTAGATAGCCACCTGCTTGCCTGGATGTCCAAACTGATGGAAAAGCTTCCCCCAACCACAAGGCTGTATTTTGTAGGACTTGAGCCAGACAATCGGCTGCCGATGTCATCGGCTTTTGCGGCGGTTCGCGATCGCGTCAAGTTTGCCGTTCTGGATGAAGAGTGGATTGCGGTCATCAAGCATTTGTAAAGGCACTTATAAAGGAGAAGTCTGATGAGGGTTAGCCGAACCCCTGCTTGGTCTGAAGGGATGTTTGAAGGAGAGAGTTTGTTTGGCGATGTGCATACCCAACCGCTAGCCACCTACCTCCGGGAGGAAGCTCCGTATCTGCTGCAACAGTGGTTTTGGGTGGTGCGCCCGCTGGCTATCCAAGCCAAACAGGAAAAGCAGTGCTTGAATGAATTGAAGCTGCAACGGCGATCGCTGAAGGAGCTGAACTACCAGCAAGAAACTTCTGTCGATCGAATCTTTGTGCGTGCTTTTAAGTCTTTGCGAATGATGCCGAAGGCAAGTCATCAAAGTCAGAATTGGCTCACGATGCTGCTTTCCTTGGGCTTATCCTTTCAGCAGTTTATTGCGATTTCGGAACTGCTTGGCGTACAAATTGAGGCGATTCGATCGGAAGACATTGCGCTGCTGCTGCTATCGGGGACGGCAGCTATCAGCCTGACCTTGGCAGCTAAGGAAGGGATCATCCGCTGGGTTCGCGCCACTAAATGGGCTGAACCTGAGCAGATATACCCCCATGGGGTTCCTTTTTGGAAACGGCTTCAAGCTGGGGATACGCTCTGTTGGTGTACGGTTTTGATTGTGGTAGGTGAAGCAGCGTTTGCGAGTCCAGGATTTTTGGCGCTGTTGCCTCCCCGCTTAGCAGCAGAGACTTCGTATCAAGTGGTTGCATTTCTATTTTCTGGGTTGGCTGCCTACATCAATGTGTTTTTAGCCTGGGGAATTGGATTGGAAGAGAACGCTCAGAAGCGAAGCAATGTTCCTGCGGTTAATGTAGAGTATTTGGAAGGCAGTGAACAGCCCGATCGATCGCCAGAAAGTACATCTAGATTTTCAACGATCAGATCTCCAAATATCAGGCAATTGAACCGTTCGTATACTCAAGATATCAAGGAACAAAAGAAAGCGGTTAGAGAAGCGGAGAGACTGGCGGGGAATGCTCATCGACAATGGAGTAGAGCGGTAAAGAGGCTCATGCAATTGAAAGAAAGGAATAGACCTCAGCCCTCGCGTATCAATCCTTTTTATAAATAGTCAGGATACTCAATTGCATCACTCTGCTTCCCCGATCAGCGTAAAAGCTGCCCAATCGATCGGGTCAGGATGCTGCTGCATGGTCTTCAGCATTGCTTGCCGTAATGCCTGCGCTTTGTCAGGTTGCTGCTGAAGTTGACGGTAGAATGCGGTCATCAGCGTTGCAGTGGAGTCATCTGGGACTTTCCACAACGAAACGATGACGCTAGAAGCTCCGGCACTGATTAAAGCGCGAGATAAACCAATCACTCCATCTCCGGTAATGTCGCCTTGTGCCGTATCACAAGCGCTCAGAACCACTAGACTGGCGTTTAGCTTCAGATTCATAATTTTGGCAGAAGTGAGCAACCCGTCATCTTGCTCCGATCGCGCCAAGACGATCGCGCCTGGCATATCCCGCACACCCGAAGCTTGAGGATTGCCATATTCCAGCAAGCCGTGGGTTGCTAGATGGATCAGGGAGGCGGTTGCCATCCGTTGCACTACAGCGGTTTCGGTGGCTGCCGCTCCAATTAGGGGCTGCGTCTGGAGCTGTTTGGCAATGGCGATCGCTTCTTGTTCGGCTCCCGGTAAGGGAGATAGGCTTTGTTCTGAGTGTGGCAGGGTGGGGATAGGCGGCATGGTTGGATTGCCGACAATCAGCGATTTGGAGAAGTCGATCGATCGCGCTGGTTGCCATTGGTTGGGTCAAGCCGAAAATTTGGATGGAGGGAGCGGTCAGAATGGTGTGAGACTGGATTAAGTAAGTTCCATCCGGATCTTGCAGCGCTGCAAATGGGACGAGAAAGAGTTCGCCTTGGGGAATAAAAACGACATGCTCAAACGAATCGGTTGGGAGTAGATCGGCGATCGGGGCAATCAAGATTTGATAGAGCTGTTGAAGACAGCGTTTTACCTGCTCAGGTTGCCGTTGCACTGGTACAACGGGGATACTGTAGCCGCGATCTCTAGCCCCGATCGTCTCTCGCGTGAGTTTAACTAGGTCACTGAGTGGAGTATCGTTGGCAGTCAGGTCAACCGATCGGAAGGCAATATCGCCGCTTGGATTAATCACCCAAATGTAGAGTTCTGGCTGTTGCCATTCTTGCTCTATTCCCTTAACAGGCTTATAGGTAATGGAATACTGCACTAACGTCGCATTCTGCTCATAGGCGATTTGCTTGAGCTGTTGGAGGGTGGGAATAGAAACAGTGATCGGCTGTTCGGATGCTTCTGAGAATACTTGACGTGAGAGCAAATCAACAAAAGCACGTGTGACAATGCCTGAGAATATTGCCCCAACGCTTGGTAAACAGCCCCACTGCCGCTGAGCACGGCTTCTTTGGTGATGCGATCGCCCATCTCTTTGGCAACGACCAGAGCTTGCTGATAGCTCTCTAACGCCTGTGGATATTGCCCTAGACTGGCGTAACTTCCCCCAATCAGGCTGAGGACTACTC
>JBBSFA010000494.1:0-3677 GCA_038239185.1 Elainellales cyanobacterium
GGAATGTTCAGCATGGACTCTCCGACGGCAGTTCGAGGCGTAGACAAGCTGATTCCAGTTGATGTGTATATCCCTGGCTGTCCGCCTCGCCCGGAGGCAATCATTGATGCGATCGTCAAGCTTCGTAAGAAGATTTCCAACGAAGCCTTGGCAGAGCGCGGCACTATTGCCCAAACGCATCGCTACTACAGCGTTAAGCACAGCATGAAGCCAGTTCCCGACATATTTACGGGCAAGTATCTGCAATCTGATACCCGCCAAGCGCCTCCCAAAGAGCTTGCCGAGGCGATCGGGATGCCGATTGCACCAGAGCTGCAAGCTGAGCCAGTTAAGCAGGAGGTGAGCCGTGGCTGAAGAACAAGCAACTCCTGAATCTACTTCTGCTGAATCTACTTCTGCTGAGGTGACTTCGTCAGCGACTGAATCCTCGCAAATTGTTGAGGCAGGCAAGACTTCGCGCTGGTTGACTGAGAATGGCTTCGAGCATGAAGTCATGGCGGTCGATCATGTGGGCGTTGAGGTGGTGAAAGTCGATCGCGACTTTTTACTGCCGTTTTGCGCCGCTCTGCGTGCCTATGGCTTTAATCAACTGCAATGCCAAGCGTCCTATGACTTAGGTGCTGGTGCAGATTTGGTGAGTACTTACCATTTGATTAAAGTGAGCGATAACGCCGATCGCCCGGATGAGCTAAGGCTGAAGGTGTTTTTGCCGAGAGAAGATCCGCGAGTGCCCTCGGTTTACTGGATTTGGAAGGGGGCTGACTGGCAGGAGCGCGAAAGCTACGATATGTACGGCATCGTTTACGAGGGACATCCGAATCTGAAGCGCCTGCTGATGCCAGAAGATTGGATTGGCTTTCCGCTGCGGAAGGACTATATTTCACCCGACTTTTATGAGCTTCAAGATGCCCATTAGGTTAGGCGCGATCGCAGCCTTGCATAAAATCACAAGCGCCGGAGCAGCATAGCTGCTCCGGCGCTTGTTAAGTCTAGACCTAAATCTAGACAGTCCCAACGCTATTTCATGCGCTCTTCTTTAGATTTCTCTTGAGCGAACTCTTTCAAGCGCGCGCCCACATTGTAAGCATCTGCACCATCTGGGGAGGTGTTGGTTGCAGTCCCTTCAACTGAACCGTTGATCTCCTTCCAGGCAGATAGACCGCCTTTCAGTTCTGCAACGTGCCCAAATCCAGCTTGGCGGAGCGCATTGGCGGCAGAGGCAGTTTCTGCATCGGTTGCGCCATAGATGTAGATGTCTCGCTGAGGCGAAAGGTGCATCTCCTGCTCGACGGTCTGCAAGTCTGCGGGCGGCACATTCATTGCGCCCATGATGCGGCAGTCGAGATATGCTTCGTGATCGCGCACATCCAGAACGGTTAGACCGGGTTCGCCCCAATTTAGGCGCGCTTTCAGATCATGTGCAGTTGCTTGCTCCTTGAATGCAGGCGGAGTAGGCGTGATATCTGGCAGTTGATCTTTCGCTTTAACGATCGCGTCTTGTAGATCTGTCATGTATTTGACCCCTTTGCTACGTCACTTAATCTGCTTCTGTAATGTATTGGAGTAAGAAGCATTAAACCTCTTTCCATAGAATGAAAGAGTGATTCGATCGCGCAAATTGCAAGAAGCTATTTTTTACAGGATATTAATCTGCTCTGACAAGATAGTCGGTCTTCCTACTACTGCGATCGCAGATGTGGTCAATGCAACCGAAAATTTCTGCAAAAGATCGCAGAATAAATCCTTAAAGCAAAAAAAACTTACCCAATCGCGAAATTGAGCTGTATGGTACAAAGCGCTCCCATGTTTAGCAATCAACCGATCGCGATCGTCCCTGCTCGAACCCTTGCAGAGTTTCCGGTCAACACATTTTTGGAAAGTATTGTCGTCAGCGCTGACAACACGCTGTTTATTACCAGCCACGATGAGGGCAAGGTGATTCGCATCGGTGCAGATGGCGTACCGACGGTTCATGCCACGATCGCCGGTAAAGCCACGGGACTTGCGGCTATCTCAGATGGCAGTCTGCTGCTTTCCGGCTGGGATGAACAGGATACCAGCGTGGTTTGGCAAATTACTGAGGCAGGAGCCGCAACCCTGCTGGTATCTCTGCCCGATGCCATTTTCTTAAATGGGTTGACTAGGTTAAGTGGCGATCGCTATTTAATTGCTGACTCCTACCGGGGGGCGATCTGGGAACTTAATCTAGCTCAAGGTACTGTGCAGATCTGGCTAGAACATCCCCTGTTAGCGCGGTCAAATCCTGAAAATCCTACCCCTGCGGTCAACGGACTAAAAATCTTCGAGGATGTCCTGTATGCCTCGAATACGCAAAACGCTCAAATTGTCCGAATTCCGCTTCAGGCAAATCACCAGCCCGGTGAACCCGAAATTTTTGTGCAGAACGCCAATATCGATGATTTTGCCTTTGATAAAACGGGAAATCTCTACGGCACGACGCACGTTTTTAATAGCGTGGTGAAGATTGCTCCAGACGGCGGGATCACGACGATCGCGCAGGCTGGACAAGGCATGACCGGGACAACCGCCGTCGCCTTCGGAAAAACCGAGGGCAGTCTCAGTTCTCTTTACGTCACTACCAACGGGGGGATGTCATTTCCGCCGCCGACTGGGATTGAAGTTGCCAAAGTGGTGCGATTAGAGGTTGGTGTTGAAGGATTACCCTTAATTTAGATTCTTATGCATCCGGCTGACCCAAGTCCTGATCCACCGGTGACGATCGATGTACTCCAGAAAATTAAACCCGGCTGTGAGGCAGAGTTTGAGCAAGTCCTTGCCGATTTGATTCAGGCTGCCGCCGCGTTTGAAGGACATTTGGGGGCTAATATCTTTCGTCCGTCCGATCGCGCCCATCCAGAATATCGGATTGTCTTCAAGTTCGCTCACCTGAGCAATTTGCGGCAGTGGGAAGAGTCGGCAATCCGGCGCAAACTGCTGGAGCGGGCTAAGCAACTCACCGCAGAAAATAGCCAGTGGCGAACGCTTACGGGGTTGGAGACCTGGTTTACGCTGGCAACCCAGCAGGCGATCGTGCCTCCACCCCGATACAAGATGCTAGTTGTGACCTGTCTTGCGGCTTTTCCCACGCTCAATGTCGTCAATTTTCTGTTGCATCCCCTGCCTTTGCCACCCCTGCTGCGAGGATTGATTGCCACGGTTATTTTGCTGACGCTGATGACCTATGTGATCATGCCGCGAATGACCAAACTATTTGCAGGCTGGCTCTACCCATAAAGCCAGCAACTAGATTGTTTGACTGATCAGATTCAAGGTTTTGCGTAACCAACTGTTTGCAGCATCCTGCTCAGCTAATTTACTCCACAGCATTGAAACCGTCCAGGTTTCTGTTTCGACAGGTAGCTCAAACAGCTCTAGATTGCGCAATCGTACTAGCTGCACTGCAACGCGGTGGGGCACAGTCGCAATTAAATCATTGATCGCAAGGATTGCCGGAAGCGCCATAGATCCGTCCATAGTTGCGAGGCGAGCCACAGACTGCACTTCGCGGATATACTCCAGAAATAGCGGTTTGTTGAGCGTACGGCGCATAGTGAGTCCGTTGGTGCTCTCCATTTCTATATTCAGATTGATTTTCCCGCGTTCGAGCAAAGAAGAAAGCTGAGAACGGAGCGTGATTTCTTTTTCAGAAAATGCAC
>JBBSFA010000495.1:0-3673 GCA_038239185.1 Elainellales cyanobacterium
AAACGGTCAGCCGTTCGTTGAACTCTGAAGTCATAGTGGTATCCTCGCTAATGCGTTGTTTTGGAGTGAAGAAAAGCTTAAGGCGTGGTTGCCAAACCACTTGTTTTGCATTAGCGAGGCGATCGATGTTTTAATCGATCAGCCTTTGCCTCTGCTCTCGACAGAGTAATCGGCTAGCTGATTAGGGTTGCGGTGAACTTCCCTAGTCAGCGCCTCACCTTAAGCCTGTCTACTAGTGCTTGGGTTAATCAGTGAAAACACCAGTGCTGCAAAGCATAAAATAAAAACCAAATCTGCACAAGCGTACTGAAGCACTTTTCACTAGCAAATTGGCTGTGGCAAAATTGGCTGTGGCAAAATTGAGTCAGTCGAGTGGAGCGTAGCCATGTCAGGCTTAACCGTCAAAGACTTAGAAACCGTCCAATCTCACTTTCCAGACTATCGAATCGAGCTAATTGATGGAGCGATCGTCCTTATGAGTCCATCCGGCTACGAATCCGACGAGGTCGCCTTCGAGTTTGGCGCACAGCTCCGCAACTGGGTAAAACCCCGCAAACTCGGACGGATCACAGGTTCCTCCGCCGGATTCAATCTGCCCGACTCCAACACCCGCGCTCCCGATGTCTCCTTCGTGCTTGCCGATCGCCTGCGCCGCAGCCCCCGCAGCTTTGCCGAACTCGCCCCCGATCTGATGGTCGAAGTCAAATCCCCCACCGACAGCCTCACCGCCCTTCGCCGCAAAATCGATGACTTCTTGGCGCAAGGAACCCGCATCGGCATTTTAGTCAACCCAGAGCAACGCTGGCTAGAGATTCGTCGTCCCAACCAACCGCCAGAAACGCTGCAAGATGGCGATCGCCTCACCCTCCCCGATCTGCTGCCTGGTTGGGAAATGGCGATCGAGGAGTTATGGTCGCCCGTCTTTGAAGAAGACCAGTGAAGAAGATGAGCCATAGGAAAATGTCAACGAGTTGCATCACTAATTCTGCTGGTTGACTTATGCAAAAAGCGAGGGGTATGCCCCTCGCTTTTTCACTTCGATCGGTTTTACACCTAGGCTCTATGACATCGACTGAATCACATAATCAAAATAAGGAGCTGCTTCCTCTGCATCTTCGCTGTTTAGCAGCGCCAAAGAAGCCGCCTTCAGACAACGAATCGACTCCACCATGCCGGG
Source organism: Elainellales cyanobacterium (assembly GCA_038239185.1). Taxonomy (GTDB): domain Bacteria; phylum Cyanobacteriota; class Cyanobacteriia; order Elainellales; family Elainellaceae; genus FACHB-886. The sequence continues at coordinate 1,178 of JBBSFA010000495.1, forward strand.
AACTGGAACGCCCAGCGAGTTATACATCTCGCGAACGCCAATCAAGCCAATTTTTTCGATCGGGTCTTTGTCGCCTGACAGCACCCCATAGGTGATCAGCCGCAAGTACCAGCCATAATCGCGCAGGCAAAGGGCGCGCTGCTTGTCGCCGTAGGCATTGCCGCCGGGAGAAATGAAGTCTGGACGCTTGCGCCAGAGGTTTTTGCTGGCTTCTTGAACAATTTTTTTCTCGTTTTCAGCGAGCGCAGCGGCAATCCGCACGCGCTGTTCACCCGTTTGTAAAAAAGATTGAATGCTGCGAAGTTCACCGCTGCTAGGGTAGCGGAGTTCTTCGTCTGCACTGAGAATGACTTGGCTAACTACACTCATAATATGGATGACTATTGCGGTGATTCGGCTATCGGACGTATTTTAACGAGATTGGGGGACGGAAGGGAAGAGGAAAAGAATCGGTAGAGGGCTTCTGCGAAGTAGCAGGAGAATGACTGAATCAAAAAATGCCGATCCACCAAAGATCTTTTGGTCTTTGCACCTCTCCATTTTTGCATCTCTTCAGCCCGGTAAAAGCTGACGGCAAAAATGAAAAGTTTCTTTACTTAGCGCTGACCGAGATACCGTCCTGCCATCGACATCGCATCACCAATATCCACATTGCCATCGCCATTGGCATCCAAAAAAGAGGCAAGCACCGGATTAGCACCGGGCGCAGACGGAGCGGCTGAGCTATGAGCGCCCGATTTGAGCAGATTTAGGACGATCGGCACCAAGATCGGCAGCATAGACATGATTGCATCCGCGCTCACGCCTGTGCGTTGGGCGATCGCCTGTGCAACCTCTTGCTGCTGTGTCGGGTTAAACAACATTTGCATGGCATCGGTGCTGGGGTTTGTGCCGCCAAACTGGTTGACCAGCGTTGCCGCACTCCCTTGTCCATTGCTGGCTTCGTGCTGCTGCAATGCCGATCGCACATAGCCACCCAAAACAGACATGATGTCTGGCGTTGCGGTAGGGGGAACCCCATGGATAGCGGCTGCCTGCTGCGCCGTATTGAGCGTATTGCTTAGCTGATCTGGACTGGCTTGCTGGTTAGGATCAGCGATCGCCCCCAGGATTTGATCAAAAAGCCCCATATAAATTCACCTTTTGATTTCTGCTCTTTAACACTACCTTGAAACAGCAACGCCCAAAAAATCAGGGGCTAAGTTTAACCTTAAGCCCCGATCGGGATTAGATTGCAGCTAGCAAACTGGACAGCCGACACTGGACTAGCCGACAGTGACTTCACTGGTGTCCACTTCTGTTGCGCCATTAACACCACTTGCCACCGACACCATTTTGTCAACGATTTCCTGGCTCGGAGCCTTGCCTTTCAGGACAACCTTGCTGCTGAGCTGTGCCACATAGACGGTATCGATGTCATCAATCTGCGGATCGTTATCAAAGGCTAGCGCGACCCGCTTTGCCAAACCGCTTTCATCAAATTCGCCGTTCAAGCCTACTTTTGCAGGTGAAATTTGCTCTTGGACTGGAGCCGCAGGATCTTGAGCCGCAGCCGAAGCGGGAACACCAGCCGGAGCGTTCGTCGCAGCCGCGTCTGGTTTTTCAAGCCCGAATAGTCTCTTTAACCAACTCATGGGTGATTCCTCCAAATAATAGAAGCTTGTATGTCCCTAGGGGCTAAATCCAACTGATTATGACGTAATTAGCTTAATTTTCCGGGAAGGAATGATTAAATTAAGATTTGCCCGTCTGAATCTCTGAGCTAATTGCTCGATTCAGCCTTATTCTAGGGAGCGATCGCGATTCCTAGAATCTCTCCCAGGCAGGAAATATCATCTGCGTTCTGCCGCTGGGGTTCTAGAGGGGCGTTCCCGTGATATTACATTCTTTAAAGTTTTTCGACTGTTTGCACAAGTGGGTAAAAGCGCTGCTGTAAACTGGACTTCGAGTTGGAGAACGTTATGGTTCGGTCAGCTAGCTCGGCTATTTGCAGGGTTAACGATTTGCTAGCCGCTTGCGATCGCCTGTTTTTTGGTCGATAACATCACGACTCTTAATATCACTCGTTTGGAGCCGCTATATCAATGTCTCATTCAGTCAAGATCTACGACACCTGCATCGGATGCACCCAGTGTGTCCGGGCTTGTCCTACTGACGTTTTGGAGATGGTTCCTTGGGATGGCTGCAAAGCTGCTCAAATCGCATCGTCGCCGCGCACAGAAGACTGTGTGGGCTGCAAGCGCTGCGAAACGGCTTGCCCAACAGACTTCCTTAGCATCCGGGTCTATCTGGGCGCAGAAACCACTCGCAGTATGGGTCTGGCTTACTAATATTAGGTCTGACTTATCCACGGGTCTGATTGGCTAACGACTGCGTCAGCCTTTTAGACTCTGCGTCTATAAATGCGTCTTGTTTTACGATATAGAGGGTTCCACCCTCTTTTTTTCTGGCTTAGAGGATGTTTGAAAAGTATCAAGCGTTCTGCATTCGCCCCCC
>JBBSFA010000496.1:0-3666 GCA_038239185.1 Elainellales cyanobacterium
AAAACGGCTCAGCCTGACCTGATTGTGATGGATATCCAAATGCCAGGAATGGACGGTCTGGAGGCAATGCGCTACATTCGCCTCGATCCCAGCTTGATGGGTGTGCCGATCGTTGCGCTGACGGCGTTAGCCATGACGGGCGATCGGGAAAGATGTCTAGAAGCAGGTGCCGATGACTATCTCACCAAGCCAGTCAGACTGAAGCAACTTGCCGCCACAATTCAGCAGTTTTTAGAGGCGAGAAATCACCGAGATGCGAGCAATCACCTATGAATAAGCCCTCTATTCTCGTCATTGATGACGAACCCGATAACTTTGATGTGATTGAGGCTTTCTTGACTGAACACGGCTACGAGCTGCATTACGCTTCTAGCGGACAAGAGGCGATCGCCACGCTAGACACCTTTCGACCCGACCTGATTTTGCTGGATGTGATGATGCCGGGAATTGATGGCATCGAAATCTGTCGGCAAATCAAAGCCATTCCCAAATGGCAAGTTGTCCCGATTATCATGGCGACTGCTTTGAGCAGCAAAGAAGATCTGGCTCGATGCTTGCAAGCTGGAGCCGATGACTTTATTAGTAAACCCGTGAATGCGGTTGAACTGCGTGCTCGCGTTCATTCCATGCTGCGGATCAAGCAACAGTACGATCGCATTGAGTCATATTCTAAACTGCAACGAAATACGATCGAGGTTTTGCGAGGCAACTTGCAAGAGCTGCGGGGCAATCTGGCGGCTAGCCTGCCTCATGAGTTGAATACCCCGCTCAACGGCGTTCTGGTGGCGATTAAGCTCCTGATGGAAACGAGTGATGATCTAGATAGCGAAAGCATTCGTGAGCTGCTAGATATCTCCTATCGATCGGCATGTCGCTTAGAAAGTTTGACTCAAAGATTCTTAAACTATTTTGATTTAGAGCTGGCTGGAACTTCGCTAAAGCCAGATTCAAGTGATGACAAAAATAATGCTAAATTCGCCGCTGATATTCTCTCTAGCAGCCTTTTAATTGAGTATTGGGCAACAGCGATCGCCCAGCAAACAGAACGCGCTGAGGATTTGATTTGCCAAATTGAGAATACCGAACTGGCTGTTTCTTGTAAACATCTTCAGTGGATGATTAATGAGCTGTTAGACAATGCGTTTAAGTTCTCTCAACCTGAAACGCCAGTTACGGTGCGGGGCGAATGCAAAGAGGGACTGTTTCACCTCTGGATTCGCGATCGAGGGCGGGGCATGACCGCCGAACAAATTGCCAACATCGATGCCTTTATGCAATTTGAACGCCGAACCTACGAGCAACAAGGGTCTGGCTTAGGACTAAAAATCGCGCAGAAGGCGGTCGAATCTTATGGCGGTTGCTTCGTGATTACGAGTGTCTACCATCAAGAGACAACTGTTTATCTAACTCTACCCCTGGAAACGTCATCCCGTGACAATATTATGATGAGCTGTGGTGAGCTGTTCAACTAAGCAATAAGGCATCACCCTTCAGGGCAGAAAATCCAGTCTGCATCCCGCTTCTACGGACTTGCGCGTCATAGCTCTAGATGTGGGAGGATAAACGTTGGGTGTGGCTGATTTTGGGCATGAAATCAACTGCACCTAAGCTCTGTAATGCTATTGAAGGAAGTGATGTGATGACGGCAGAAGATCCCGTAAAGGTGATGAAGCAAGAGGTCGGCAAGGCGGCGGCAGCGCGAGTGCAATCCGGGTCGGTTGTGGGGCTAGGAACGGGATCGACGACTGCCTTTGCGATTCAGTTCTTGGGCGATCGCCTCAAGTCGGGTGAACTCAAAGACATTAAAGGCGTGCCCACCTCGTTTCAAGCCTCTGTGTTGGCGAAAAAATACGGTATTCCGCTGACCACCCTGGATGAGGTTGATCGAATCGATATTGCGATCGATGGAGCCGATGAGGTTGACCCCCAGAAAAATTTAATTAAAGGCGGCGGTGCAGCCCACACGCGCGAGAAAGTGATCGATTCACTGGCGGCGCAGTTCATTGTGGTGGTAGACAGCAGTAAGATGGTCGATCGCCTCGGCTCTACGTTTGCGCTGCCGGTTGAGGTGCTGCCGATGGCAATTGCTCCTGTGACAAGGGCGATCGAGCAGCTAGGCGGCAAGCCTGAACTGCGGATGGGTGTGAAGAAAGATGGACCTGTGATTACCGACCAGGGAAATATGGTGCTGGATGTGACCTTTGCTTCGATCGATCACCCAGCAGAGCTGGAGAAGACACTCAACAATATTCCGGGCGTTTTGGACAACGGGCTGTTTATTGGCGTGGCTGACTTAATTCTGATTGGCGAACTTAAGGACGGCAAGCCTAGCGTTCGCGAGTTTTAAGCCACATATTAGGTAGGCGAAAATCCCCGGATTCTCGAAGAATCCGGGGATTTTGTATCGGTAGTTTTTTATGTCTGTCTGCTTTTTGGAGTGATTAAGCGGGCTTTGAGTAGTGATTTTTGAGTCGTTGCGCTAGCACCTGTGTTTTTAAGCCATATTCGATCGCTTCTAGGACGCGAACTACGCCCGTGGTGTTAATCATCTCTACCGTTTTTCCGGCGCGCTGGGCGGCTTGCATGGCTTTATCGGTGAGCTTGTGGCTGGTGTAGCCTGTAACAATTAGCACTAAGTCTGCGGTGACAATATGGCTTTCGGCTTGTCCGGCAATTTGTGGTCCTGATTGAGCCGTACACCAGACTAGATTCACGTTGGCATCGCGCAGCCGATTGCGAATGGCGGTTTCTAGGCGATCGTGTCCGCCAAAAATCACGACTTTGCCTTCTAGTGCGCCATAGGGATTGGGACGTTTATCCGAAGGACGGTGGCGCACGCGAGGCTGCACATCTGGAGCGCGCTCAACGCGGGAGCGATTCTCTAAGGCTTTGTTGTAGATGAAAGTCAAGGTTTGCTCGTGGCTGCCGCGCAGTCGTGCCACAGGACCTTCTTCGCTGTGGTCATTGATTTGGGTAATCAGCGCATCTACCACTTCCTCCAAGGAGTTGATTGCCTTGAGGTCATGGACGTAGACCCGCACCGCGATCGAGGCATCGGTGGCGCTAAAGAAGTCTTCCTGCTCAGAAATCATTTCCAGCAGGTCGGCTTTTAGTCCTTGTCTCCAGCGGTTGGTCTGCTCGTTCAGGCGTTCGTCTAACAGCCTTTCTTCATTCAGGATGAGTTGGCGATCGATCGTTTGGGCGGCTAGCAGCGGCGCGTCTTCTATCTTTTGACGGAGGTCGGCGGCTTTATCGTCTAGTTTTTGGCGCGTAATGCTATCTACAAAATCTTCGGAGGTCAGTTGGGCTAGCATCTGTTCCACCTGCGCTAGCAATGGCGCTAGACGCTGCTTAATTTTGTCTATTTCCTGGTGAATTTGCTCCTCGCGCTGCTGCTGTAGGCGTTTTTCCTCCAGCTCTATCTTTGCCAGGGACAACAGATCCTGGACTGAATTTTCTAAATCATCTAACTCTGAAAGATCCATAACGGCTTGAGTGTATAAAACGGTAGGGACACATTGTAATTAGTCTATAGCTATCCTAATAAAGTCTGAGTTGTACATCCCTTTAGTCTGTCATCTATTTCGCGCTGCTCAGGTTGGAAAGCCAGGAAAACAGGCGGTTTTGCCGATCGTTTTAGCAAGGCGGCTGAGTCTTGTCCGACCA
>JBBSFA010000497.1:0-3662 GCA_038239185.1 Elainellales cyanobacterium
ATTTGCGGCAAAGTCACAGGTTTAGGATCGCTGCTGCTGGGCAGCACGACCACGACGGGCTTCTGGTCAACTCCTTCGACTAAAAACAGCCGATAGCGATCGCCCAATCTATCTTTGAGCGCAGCAGAAAGGCGATCGTAACTAGAATCTGGCTCTCCGCGCAGGTTGCCTTTGAAAATTGCCCCGCTTTGGTAGGGAATCGTTTCGGTCGCAAAAAAAGTATCGATGCCAAAAATGCCGCGAATTGCCTGCAAATCTTCTGCGGGAATCGGCGGCTCGGTGGGCGGCTCAGGCTTAGATTTTGTTGTTCCGGCGATCGAAGAAGCTTCTGTGGCAGGTAATTCCGCATCGAGGCGGGTTGGCTCAGCAGTCGGCTCAGCGGTCGAGTCAGCCGCTTTGACAGAAAGGGACTTGAGCAACTTTTCGTCCCCCGCGATCGATCGGATTTGTCTGCCCAAGAGGATGTAGCCCAGCGTAGAGCCGACAAACAAAAACAGGACGCTGACCAGGTTCAAGAAAATCCCGACTGTGGACAGCCCAAAAAACAGCAGCCAGGGCAGCATCAAAGCCACCGATTGCAGCCAAGCCAGAATGCCCAGCTTTCCCAAGGGGCGGGCGCGGTAGAATCCCCAGCCCAACACTCCCAATGCGACCAGCAAAATCAAAACCGTCGTAATCATGTAAGCTCTTCCCGTCCTCCAAGCATCAAAATCGTCTGCGTCAGCTTAGGAATGAGAATTTAATAATCTCGAATTTCGTAGGATGCGTTAGGCGCTAGCCGTAACGCATCAAGCCCGGGGAACGATGCGTTACTGCGCTAACGCATCCTACGCAAAATTACACGTTATTAAATCCACGTTCCATTACCTGCAACGGCAACGAATGATCTTTAAGAATAGCAAGAGACTTGGAGCGGATTTCGTTTTGATTAAGCTTTGCTGCGATCGGAGCTGCGATCGGACTGCTGAACTGCCTGCCGCAAATCGCCTTGATGCGCTGCCAAAAGCTGCTGGCTAGCGGCTCGATCAAGTCCTGTCCAGTGCATCAGCAATGCCAGTTTGACCTGGCGATCGCTTTGCTCTAGCAGGGCAGCGGCATCAGTCCGGCTCAGATCGGTCAGATCTTGCAGAATCCGCAGGGCGCGATCGTGCAGCTTGCTGTTGGTGACTGCCACATCGACCATGCGATTGCCGTAGACTTTGCCCAGCTTCACCATGACCCCGGTTGAAAGAATATTCAATGCCAATTTGGTGACCGTGCCCGCTTTAAGCCTAGTTGAGCCTGCCAGAACTTCTGCGCCGACCAGCAGCCGAATATCAATATCAACGACTTCTAAGTTGACTTGCTCGATCGGCACACAGGCAATCAAAATCGTTGTCGCGCCACGCTGTCGGGCGGCATGAAGCGCTCCGTGGACATAGGGTGTAGTACCGCCTGCGGTGATGCCGACCACGACATCGAGATTTGTGATCTGCCGATGGGCGATCGCCTGTGCCCCATCTTCGGGCAAATCTTCCAGCCCTTCGGAGCTGCGAACCAATGCCCCTGCACCGCCTGCAATGATGCCTTGCACTAGCTCTGGCGGGGTGCAAAACGTGGGCGGACACTCGGCAGCATCCAAAACGCCCAGTCTGCCGCTCGTGCCTGCGCCAATGTAGAACAGCCGTCCACCGTGACGGAGCGCTGCTGCCGTGCGATCGATCGCGGCGGCAAGTTCGACTCTAGCTTGGGCGATCGCGGCGATCGTTTTGGCATCTTCCTGGTTAAACAGATCGACGATCTCCAAAGCGGTGAGCTGATCGAGATTGCGGCTGTTGGGATTGGCTTGCTCGGTGAGCAGATGCCCTCGTTCGCTCAGGTCTTTCATGGGGCTTACAGCAATCCTTCTAGACGGCGGCGAATTTGATCTAGGTCGGGGTTGGCAAGGTCTGAGGCAGATTCGGGTTCCTTCGCGGGCTTTCCTTCCGGGTTCCAATCGGTTTGCTCCAGATTGGTTTCTGGCGGCACAGCAAGCATTCCTTCGGGAACTAGCCTGCATTCATAGTCTGCGCCTGTGCAAAATTCCTCAATTTCCTCTGACTCAAACCCTTCAACAGTGGGGCTAGAGAAGTCCTGGGCTTCCAGCATAAGCGCATAGCGAGTCGCATCGTCTTCGGATTCAAACATCAACACGACATTGCGATCGTCCACCTTTAACGTGTGAATTCCCTCATTTTCGGTTTGGGCATTAAACAGCAAAATGTAGACCTGCATGGGTAGGTTGAGAGAATGACGGCTTTGTCTATGGTACTGGAAGGCGTGGTACTGGAAGCGGCGATCGGCAAGGTGAGAAAGACTCGGTTGAGCATCGCATAGCAAAAATATCGCGCTTTAGTTGAAGCGTAAAGACCAGTTCGGCTGTTAAGGTAGACAGGGCTTACACTGCTTGGGAAATCATTCGACTCAGATCTACCAAAATTTCCATCCTGAAAAGTTTTTGGGCGGCAGTCAGAGTAAGCAGCGATTAGGGTGAGTTTGAAGTCTCATACTGTACTACTCAAGTACTCAAGTACTCAAGCCAACCATTGTCAGAGAGATTTTTACTATGAACCGTCGTGAATTTATTAGCTGGGTGGGAGTAAGCGGAATCGTCTCTTCTTTGCCGATCGCGATCGCAGCCTGTACGCCAAAAGAAGAGGCTCAAAGCCCAGATGCAACCGGATCAAGCGCAATGGGACAGGGATCTCCAAGCGCTTCAGCTCCTCCTCGCGCTGATGGCTTCCTAGCTGTAGGCACGATGGCGGATCTGAGCAAGAACGGTCAGATCGCGAACGAAAAATCTGCGGTGGGCAACCTGCTGGTCATTGCAGATCCGACCAACCCCAGCCAAGTGATTGCCATCAATCCCACTTGTCCTCATGCAGGCTGCACCGTCGCCTGGAAAAAAGACGAAACGGCTTTTGCTTGTCCTTGTCACGGCTCTAAATTCACCAGCAGCGGTGCCGTCCAACAGGGTCCTGCCGATAAACCGCTCACGCCTTATACGACCAAGCTAGAAGGCGATTTAATCCTGGTCAAAGGCACTTAATACCCTAGCTAATACCTTAGAAGTATCCCAATCTGCTTCGCTAAAGATCGGAATACTTCTAAGGAACTTCTATTAGAACGAGCCGATCAGGTAGGGTAGTATTCTGTAGAAAGGGTCTGCTCAGTCGGTAGAGAGCTTTTGATTTGCTGGGTGAGGAAGTGAGTGATGATGAATTCTCCTGATTCGGAGAATCAACAGCCGGAGCCGCGTCCTCGCAGACGGCGGTGGTTATGGGCAGGAACCGCGATCGGCGGTGTGGTTGTGGTGGGTGCAGCAGTAGGCGGTTGGTGGGCATGGCGATTTGTCCATCAAGATTTGACACCGTTGGTTTCAAAAAGCCTGAGTGAGCTATTTGCTCGTCCCGTGCAGATGGGCAAGTTGGAGCACGTTTCATTGACGGAGCTGACGTTTGGGACAACGATTTTGCCCAAAACAGCCACCGATGCCGATGAATTGAAGATCGAGTCGGTCAAAGTTGATTTCAACCCGCTAGAAAAGCTTTGGGATCGAACGCTGAGCCTGGATGTGACCTTGGTTAACCCGCAGGCAACGATCGACCAGAACAAACAGGGGCAGTGGATTACAACCCAAATCC
>JBBSFA010000498.1:0-3660 GCA_038239185.1 Elainellales cyanobacterium
ACTCATCGCTATCCGGCACAAACTGAACGCAAGTTGAAGGCGCACCCAGATAGCGAACCCCTTGCCGCCGGCGATCGAACTCCTGATGAATATGCCCAAAAATCACCAGCTTGACTTGAGGATGGCGATCGATCACGGCAAAAAACGCCTCCCGGTTTTCCAGCCCGATCGCATCCATCCAGGGTGAATTAATCGCTAGAGGAGGATGGTGCAGCGCAATCAAAGTCGGACGCTCTGAAAACTGCTGCAACTGCTGATCCAGGTCGGTTAGTGCCTGATCTGACAATCTGCCCTGCACCTGCTGCGGCAGCGTGGAATCGAGCAAGATAAACTGCCAGCTCCCTCGCTGAAACGTTTTTTCAGGCGAAATCAAATCGGTGCAAAGCACAGCCGCCATCCGATCGAGCTGCTGATCATGATTGCCCGGAATCCAGTAGCTCGGTATGTTTAAGGGAGTCAGGCGATCGCGAAGTTGCTCATAGGAAGCGATCGTTTCATCCTGCGAAAGATCGCCTGTGAGCAGCAGTAGGTTGAGATTGGGCTGAAGCTGTGTGAGCTGATTTAAGACAGCCTGGAGCGATCGGACGGTGGGAAACCCTCTCATCGTCTGGCTTTCATCTGCAAACAGATGAGTATCTGTTATCTGAACCACAAGGATGGGTGTAGCTTGCGTCATCAGCGCTTCACTCTTTCTAAAAAAGTCTGGATCACCTCAGCCGGAATGCTGACCCCTTCGCCCGTTGATTCCTGAAGCGCCCGGTTGATGCCGATTACCATTCCCGCCTGATCGAGCAATGGACCGCCGCTGTTGCCCGGTTCCAAAAATCCTTGGGGCGATCGAATGCACTTCAGGCTCGGCAACCCGCACGGACTCTGCACCGCCAGCACTTTTGTCGTCGTCAGCTTCCAGTGTGCTCCTTCCGGAGAGCCGATCGCATAAACAGTATCGCCCGGTTTCACCTGAGCCGTAGTTTTTGCGAAGGGTGCAACAGTTAAATTGCTGGCTCCAGCGGCTTGTACCAAAGCCAGATCGAGTTGACGATCGACGGCGATCGCCCGTCCCGGATACTGCTGTTCAGTCTGCTGAGCCTTGCGAATATGGATCACTGGGTTGGAGTTGCCCTCCACCACATGGGCATTGGTCAAGATTAAACCATCAGTAGACACCACAATTCCGGTTGCAGGGGCATGAGTGCCGTCTTCTAGCTTGATCCAGACTTCCACTGTAAAAGGGTCTGCCTTGGCAGAGATTTGGCGATCGCTTAGATCGGTGGGTTGGGATGGCGACGAATCCTGAACTGGCGACTGAAGGCTGCTGGGTGACTGAAGGCTGTCTGGCGACTGGGGGCTGTCGGGTGTTTGCCAGCTAGTTGCGCCAGATTTAGCTTCCGCAAATGCTGTCAAAGCCCGATCGCGCTGCAATCCCTCGATCTGAGTCAATCGATTCTGCTGCAATCGTCCATTTTGGGGCGCATCCGCAGAAAATGGGATCAAGCGCTCTAGGGCGTGACGATGGTACGCCGTGCGCCGATGCGATACTTCGATCGCTGCCATTTGGGGATTGTCCGGCAACGCTGTGAAGAAGGTTTGGCTCAGCGTCGCATCGAAGCTAATCAGCGTGTCCAGGCAGGCAATATCTAGCGGTGGTGCATAGCTGTCGCACTGTCCCTGTTTCCAGAAGCTACGATAGAGCGATTTGGCTTCGGTTTCGCTCAGCTCCGTAATGTCCTGGATGGGCTGATCTTGCGACTGTCGCCAGCGATCGTAAAGCGCTTGCGAAATCCCGTACTTGCTTTGCGATCGCAGCACGGGCGGCGATGACTCTAAAGCCGTTTCGCCCAGTTGCACGATCGACTGATACGCCGTCGCAAAATCGGGTTCCTCCGAGCCAGCCCGCATCTGCGCGGAGATGCGATTTAGCAGCAGCCCCACTATTACCCAGGTCACCAGCATCAGCAGCAAGATTTTTTGCTTGCGCTCCATCTGTCTAATTTTTGCCCGCAGGGTTCTCAGCCCCGCCCCCAATGCTTCAATCAGCCGTTCTGCCAGCCAGAACAGCAGCAATGCGATCGGGCGAAGCGCTCTTTGCCAGGGTTTGCTAGCCCTCTGGCGCTTACGAACTGCGGAGTTGTCGGGTTTTTGCGGCATCAAACCAAAAATCGCGTCCGAAAGATTTGGAACAATTAGGGTTTAGCGTCAAGGCTTTTTCAATTCTCGCTCACGTTTGAAAGAACAGGGTTGAAAGAACAGGGTCTCACCTGGGGAGCAAAATGGGCAATACTCCCGTCATCGCTATAAAGGTTCATTGCTTCAAGATTCATCCGGATCAAAACGCTGCCTCGTTGTACTTAATTGAAAAACGTCAGGCTGAAACACGTCAGGCATTGATTCCCTTCATCTCTACACCTCATTCCCTGCGCTGAAGTTATGACTAAAGCTAAACGGTTTCTTTCAAAGCAACTTTCTGGGCGCGTTTCGTCAGGGCGGATTTTACCTGGACGGGCTGAAATTAAGCGAACCTGGTGGCATTCTTTGCAATTGCTAACTGTTTCTTTGGTGCTGGTGCAGTTTCAGGGAAATTCGACGCTCATTGCGAAAACTTTATCCTCTGAGGATGCTGCATCGGGCGATCGCCCAACCGCCGCCCAATCCCCAACGGGACAATCCCCTCAGCCTGAGCCAATTCGGATTGCTGATGAGCCAGTCTACATCGACCACGCCCCCGCCGCGCCCACGCCAGCCGCGCCAGAGATGAGTTCCGGCGCGATCGTGGTGCCAACGCTGCCCGCAATGGGCAATGAAACGCCAGCCGAGGGCAGTGCAGAAACGCCAGCGCCTACCGATCAAGCCAGTCCAGCAGAGGTTAGCCAAGCTGCCGATCCGGCAGCCGATCAAGTCGATCAAACATCTGTTCACAGTGAGCCAGATCCAGGATCGACTTACTATGCGGATGTGCCGCCTTCGGTCAATGCTCCTACCGTCAACAATCGTCCGAATCCCCAATTTGCTCAGCCGACTAAACCGATGGGGCGGCGATCGCAGCAAGAGCTATTGTCAGACTACCAAAACAAAATTTATAACTTGGTTGCCAACCAAGGTCTGAAATCTACGCCCGAAAATAGTCCCCTGCGCGACCAAGCCAAAGCCGAAACGATCGCCACCCTAGAGCAGCTAGACGGCAATCGCAAGGCAGTCTTGCTTCAGTTTTTGGCAAAGTCAAATCTGCTAGACAGCGATCGACCCATCATTTCCTTGGTGGGAGCCGACCTCAGCGGAGCAAACCTGAATAACGTCAACCTCAGCAAGCTGGATCTGCGCGATGCTAACCTGAGCAACGCCAAGCTCAATCGGGCAAACCTGACGGGCACAAAACTGTTTCGCGCCAATCTGAACGGAGCCGATCTGTCGTTTGCCAACCTCAGCAACGCCGAGCTATTTCGGGCAAACTTGAGCGATGCCAAGCTGTTTTTCGCCAATCTCAGCAGCGCCAATCTGGGCGGAGCCGATCTGAGCGACACTGATGTCTCGCTTGCCAACTTGATGGGAGCCGATCTCAGCAACGCCACCCTTAACAACACCGACCTCTCGTTTGCCAACCTGAGCAATACAAAACTGCTAGTAGCCAGCTTTACTGGGGCGCAGCTCTCATTTGCCAATCTC
>JBBSFA010000499.1:0-3658 GCA_038239185.1 Elainellales cyanobacterium
ATAGACATTGGGTGAGGCAACAGCCTGATCTTGAGAGAACACCTGGAGCAAATGAGGGTTGCCTGCCAGGGGAATTTCTGAATTTCCCCTTGATGTGTAGCCCGATTCGACGTATTCAGCAACCACAACAATATGAGGCTGAGGTTCGAGTACATAAGTGAGAATAACGCAGCGGTTGCCACCAAAGGCTTGTCCGATTTGAGCCGCTGCGGTGGTAAGAATCTGGTGCCCGTCCAGGTGAGAGCGTATTGCTTCAGTGATTTGCCGCAGCAATAGGGCCCGATCGAGCTGGCGAGATAAGACTGCTTCAGCTTGTTTGCGCTCTGTAATATTGCGAGATACCCCTACAACTTCCTGTTCGATCCCCGACTCTGGATCAAGGACAATACGGCAGATTGTCTCCACCCAGATATAGGATTGATCTCGGCAACGAGCACGGTAACAAAGGATGTAGGGATTTTGCTGAGGTCGATCGATCGGCTGAGTTGCTGAAACAGCTAACGCATCTTCTGGGTGAAAAAAGTCATAGATTGAGTGCCCAATCATCTCTTCTGGCTCATAGCCCAACAAGCTGCGACAGGCAGGCGTGACATAGAGCAAAACTCCATCTAGAGTCTGTCTTGAGATCAGATCGGTCGAATTTTCAGCCAGCAGCCGATAGCATTCTCTGCTTTGTTGCAATGCTGCTTCGACAGTTTCTCGCTCTCGAATTTCCTGGCGGAGCTGTTCATTTTGTTTGATCAGCTGCTTTTGCAGTCGCTGAATCTGGAGCTGATTTTCAATCCGAGCAATCACTTCGTTGGCGTGAAAAGGCTTGGTAATATAGTCAACTCCTCCGATCGCAAAAGCTTTAATTTTGTCTTGTTCAGTATCACAAGCACTTAGAAAAATAATCGGGATGCTGCGAGTGCGATCGTCTGCTTTAAGCTGCTGGCAGACTTCATAGCCATCCATCTCAGGCATCATCAAGTCAAGCAAGATTAAATCAGGTGGACTTGCCTGAATCGATTGCAGGGCATCGCGACCGCTTAGTTGAAAGTGCACTTCATAGCTTTGCTGAAACAGCAACCTAGACAAAAGCTGTAGGTTAGCAGGCGTGTCATCAACCACTAAGATGATTTCTTTAGGTGTTTGGGTCTGCTCATGACTCATACTGAATCTCTAGCCTTTGCGATGAAAATTAGCAGTCGGACTGATTGGCTTAAATTAAAGATAAGTAAATTAGAAGTGACTTGACAGGCATGACTAGCGAACTGATAAGTCAGTACTTTGCCATCGCCAGTACCACCAGGTTTTGCAATCATCGTATAGAGAGCTTGCCCATATCAGCTAGAAGGGCGCGCGATCTAAAAGTGTGCCGGATCTAAAAGTATGCCCGACAGGGAGAGCTAAATTTTGTTGTAGACTGCTCGTTTTCTCCAACGACTTTTCTAGAGTGGACGGTGTCTACACAATTCTATCGATGAGATCTTGAAGTTTTTAGTGAACAGCACCCACCTAAACTAAAAAATGTCATGTTGTTTCTTTATAAAACCCCAAATTAGCGGTGAATTTCTCAATTAAGTGTAATTCACCCTTAAAAACTGCTTGACAACAGATTTAAAATCTTTCAAAAGACAGAGGATCTGATGGGCAATTTTCGATCGCTAGCCATAGATGCAGCTAGGAGTAGGAGTTGTCGATTGAGGCTGTTGGGCAGCCAATCGAGTAGCAGCGCTTTGGATCTGGCGATCTCGAATCTCTTCAGGTTTAACCACATCAACAACAATATCAAATTGAAACTTGCTCCCCTGTCCTAAATGGCTGTGAACTGTGAGACTTCCCCCCATTAATTCGATATAGGCACGGCTAATTGACAAACCCAGCCCTGTGCCTTCGCCTACATCTCGACCTGCTGAGGTTTGCACAAAAGAATTAAAAATTTTGTCCAGCGACTCCGAAGCAATCCCAATTCCCGTATCTTCGACCTCAAACCTCAACCCGTGCCCTGGCTGCTCAGGGTTTGTCGGCAACAAATCTGCGCTACCTTGAGCCTGTGCGATCGCGTGTAACGCTGTCACTCGCAGCGTTACATTGCCCTGCTGGGTAAACTTAATGGCGTTACTCAATAAATTGATCAAAACTTGACGCACCTTTAACTCATCAGCATAGACATATTGAGGAACTTCACCCCCGCAGTCAAACCTGAGTTCCAAATGTTTTTCGCTAGCTCGAAGACAAAACATTGCCTTCAAATCATCAAGTAAACGATAAAGGTCAAAATTGGATGGCTCGAGCGTAACGCAATTGGCTTCAATCTTTGACAGATCGAGAATATTGGTGATCAGATTCAGTAAGTAATCGCTACTACGACTGATGATATTGACATATTCTTGATGAGCTGGAGATAGGCTTTGGCTCAGCGTTAGCAGTTGAGCAAAGCCATGAATTGCGTTGAGAGGCGATCGCAATTCATGGCTCATGTTGGCGAGAAAATTAGTTTTCACTTGATTTGCTGCCTCAGCCACCTCCCTCGCCCGCTGACTTACGGCTTCGTTCTGATTACGAGCCGTGATGTCTCGATCCAGTCCGCGATATCCTTGCAGCTCACCCGCATCGTCAAGGATAGGCACGCCGCTGCTCTCTAATACGACGAGATGTCCTGCTTTGTGAATCGCGATGTTCTCTAAATATCGGAAGGGTTGCCGAGCTGCAATAATTGCCCTAAAAACTGGAGCAATCCTCTCAGCCTCCTCTAAGGGCATCAGGTCAAAACACGACTTGCCCAGTACTTCTTCGGGTTGATATCCTAGAATGTCAGCTACTTTAGGGCTGGCATAGGTGTAGATTGCATTGACATCGACTTCCCAAACCCAATCGCTTGAGACTTCTATTAAAGTGCAGAAGCGTTCTTGACTTTGTTTCAGAGCAGCTTCTATTCGTTGATCAACAACCCGATCGCATCCTACAGCCTGAATCTCAATCAGTTGTCGTTGTGGATCAAAAATTCCGTGGTTGCTCCACTCCAGCCAGCGCACCTGCCCATCTGCAAACCGAATCCGTTGCTTTGTCACAAAGCCAGGCTGTTCTGGAGTCAGAGCAGCAATATGACTGATCAGGGTTGGACGATCGTCTGGGTAAATAAAATGTAGCCAGGAATGGTCGATCAACACTTCACGTCGATATCCCAACTGGCAGCAAATTGCCTCACTCACCCAAGTCAGAGCTGCATCTGGGGTAAAACGAATCACCCATTCAGATGGAGCTGTGGCAATCGGGTCAGTGACAGAGCAGAAGACATCAACCCCTTGTCCATCTATTTCCTGAGAGGCAATGCTGGGGCGATCGAAAGGCTCCTGTAGCTGCTGCGCCATATGATTTAGATGACTAAAAAGCACCGACTGATTCGGCTTTAGGATTAAACGGCAGAAATGTAGCGGCGATCGCACCCTCTGTAGACAAGGGGCTTCAGCCTCTCGCCCGGATATAGGTAAGCTTCTGCCGTTAGATAACAGCGATCTCTTAAACTTGATGCCACCCTGATCAAATCAGCAATAACCTAGAACTATCGATAATCCCATTCCTACAGGATATGAACAAGGAGATTAAGCCCTTGACCTCAGGAATGAGACCTCTCTCCTGTTTAGGATTTGTCGTCAACCATCTTTAACGAATGAAT
>JBBSFA010000500.1:0-3655 GCA_038239185.1 Elainellales cyanobacterium
CATCTGCCAGAGCCAATTAAGCTGACGCAAAGGCGTTGCCTTCTGCCACTCCTGCATCAAATCAGGAAAGAGCTGAACTCGAATCTCCCGTTTGTCGGCTGGATCGACTGTGACCGAAAGCGGCGCATGATCAAGCAGAACCAGCGTTTCCCGACCCGAAGCCCCTGCTGCCAGCCACTCATAAACCTGGGGAATATGCAGCCGCATCGGGGACAGCCGCAGATAGGGCACAAAAGCCTCTGGAACTTCAGTGGAACTAGTCGCCAGCAAGCCAGGTTTGGTATCTAGAAACACCCGTGACCCTTTATAGAGGAAGCGATCGCCCAATCGTTCCCCGATCGGACAGGACACAGCACTACCCACAGACCATAAATACTGTCGAACCAGCGGTACGCGGCACTTGTGGCAAAATTGATTGCTTTCAGGGTTGGCAGCCTGACAGGTAGGGTTAGGGCAATAGAGCATTGCTGGGCGATTTGGATGAGCCAGAAGTGAGCTAAGTCAGCAGTCCTATCAGGATAGCTTAGCCCTCTGGAGTTAAATAGAATCCTTGAGGGAAAAAATGCAGCTCAAGCTACTTGATCACTAGATGGTTATCCGAAGCTTCATCGGAAACTCTAGGCAATCCCATGCTGTAATTGCGAACGCGGCTGCTGAGATTGTAGGCGATCGCCCCTGTTTGCAGCAGTGATCGGACAAAGTGCTCTAAGTCTGAGCCAATCCGGCGCAAATTATAGTCCGTCAGATCAGTGCCCTCACAGGCGGCGACCAATTCATCAAACTTGCGGTAGACCTGCTGGAGGGCTGCGTCAGCCCAGATGAACTCATTGTCTGGATCAATATCTAGCGTTAGGGTGTCGTCGCTTGGAGCCAAGGCATCATCAGCAATTTCGGCGGCGAAAATGCGAACGTGGCGAGTCGTAGACTTGAGCATCATAAGCAAAACGGGATGAATCTAGAGGGCAATGGATCTTATGAGCTATTTTACAGGCTGAATCCATCCGATTGCTCAGATTAACCCATCTGTTGAGATTCGGGTTTCCTTTCGGCAATTGCTCCTAGAATGAGGGACGAGGTTGAAATAGGACTTTTTGGAATAGGACATTGAAGAGGACGCGATCGCATGAGCAGCTCATCCCAGGAACGGCAGCGCGAGCATAACCATGTTTCCCGGCGTTTGCCGCTTCTAGGTATCCATCGATTCATCAGAAACCTGACTTTGATTGCCACGGGCAGTGTTTCTCTGATTGCTGTTTTTCTACTGGCAGGCATTTGGCGATCGGGAACTGGCTTTGTCAGCGAGCTGGTCAATCTTTTCGACAAGCCACAGCCAGAGCCAAAAGTGGATATCCGATCGATGGTCGTGCAGCAAGTTCGCAACGCAAGTGAGCTAACCACCGCAGTCTATGTCACCGAAACAGTGGTTCCCACCAGCCGCGATCGCACGATCGGCGGCTATGTAGTCGGCACTACGACGCTGCTTTACATTGCCTATGGCGAAGTCAGAGCAGGAGTCGATTTGTCGGCATTGCATCCCAACGATGTCCAGGTGAACGGCAGTGCCATCACGCTACGCCTGCCCCCACCCAAAATTCTCGATAGCAAAATTGATGTCAACCGCTCTAAAGTTTACGACTACGATCGCGGCTTTATGGGCTTGGGACCGGATGTTGCACCAGAGCTGCAAGAGTTAGCCCAGCGCACGACTTTGGAGAAAGTCACTGAGTCTGCCTGTACAGGCGGGGTCTTGCAGCAAGCCAACGATCACGCCAAGCTGGCGATCGCTCAACTGCTGTCTACGGCAGGCTACAGTCAACTCACCGTTGAAACTCAGTCGCCACCACCCGGCGCTTGCGCCGATCCGTCCGCGATCGCACCTGTCCCTGAAGCAAATCCGACTGCGCCGCCGATCGAGTCCCTTCCCTCTGTCCCTGTTGATCCTACGGCTCCTACCCCGTCCGCGCCTTCTATTCCGCCTATCTGACTTCATAGGTGAATCAGATTTATCTCTCTGAAAACTCGTAGATCGGGCTGCACCTGAACGGCTGAATTTCAGCGTTCTTCCGCAGCCTAGATCCATTTGCTTGGATTACGATCGCGGCGACGATCAGCCGTTCATCGAACCTTGTGGTAGGTGCAAGGACTGCATAGCGATCGGGGCAAGCTAAGCCTGACATGGGCGTATGAGTGCTGACAGACACAAGCGATAGAAATTATTACCGAAGTAAATAGGAGAATCATGGCAGATAGAGATAGTCGTTTAGGTGGAGCCTCAAGTTTGGGGTTGCCGATCAATCGCAACGACAGGTTAGGCAGCAAAGATTTAGACGATCTATTTCAAGTTAGCCTTGCTCAGAGAAGCAGCCTTGAGCTAGGCGTATCCAACATTAAGCGAGGCGCGAACTTCAATGTTGAGATCTATAGCCTGAATACCTCCCTGAGTGACATCCCCAGCAAGGCTCGCAATACAGACTTTCGCAAGTTCAAGGGCAGCGATCGCAACAGATACCTGACGCTACTCAGCGCCTCACGGGCAGGCGGGAATAGAAGCGAGAGCATCACGCTTGGTGACGCGGCAGCAGGCACCTACTTGATTCGGGTGTTCCGGCAGCAGGGCAATAGTGCCTATCAGCTAGCAGTCAATGCGACTGAGATAATCGATACTACTCCCCCTCCCCCTCCTCCTACCGACAACCCTCCCTCTCCTGTTCCAGAAGTAGCACCGGGCAATTCTTTCGAGAAAGCGTTGCCTTTTGGAGCACCGTTTACCGCCACAGGCAGCGTGACTGAGGCAGACAAAGAAGATTACTATGCGGTGACACCTACCGCAGCAGGTGACTATTTGATTGATCTAGGTGGGCTAAGTGCCGATGCCAACGTCGCCATCTACGATGCAAATCGCACCCTGATCCGTACCGCCGCCAACACAGGCATCGCGAATGAGCGCTTCATTCAGCCGCTTGCTGCCGGAACCTATTACTTCAAAGTTTTTCAAGGTGCAGCGGGCAGCGAGACGAATTACTCGCTGAGTGCTACTGCTCTCACAGACAAGTATGGCGGAAAAGTCGCAGACGGGCTGAATACAGCGACAGCCTTGAACCTGACCTCAAACCCTCAGCCGTTCTCTAACTATGTCGTAGACGGTGGGATCGGTTCGCCGGAGGATCTGTTTAGCTTTAATGTCACATCTGCTCAAGCCTTCCTGACTTTGGAATTGGCAAATATGCCGATTGGTGATTTAGGAGTTCAGCTCTTTAAGGCAGGTGAAACGCCCGCCGATACTTTGACCGTCAATTCAACTAGAAATCCAGACGGTAGCTATCCCAGCGAGGTATTTGGCGGCAAGGTCACGCAGGGGACTTACTACATTCGCATTCTTCCAGGCAGCACCTTGAATCCAAGCGGCACGATCGAAGGTTCTACCTATGACTTGTCGCTTTCCCTTTCAGATAAACAGGGCAAGCCGACGATCACCAGAGACATTCGCTTTGGAGCGGGAGACTCGAGTCCTAGCAACATGACTGCCGTCGGTGACCTCGTTTACTTCTCTGCAAAAGATCAAGTTGGCACAGGGCTTTGGCGTACAGATGGCACACTGAAAGGCACCAAGAAGATTAGTGCATTCTCTTCAATCTCGCCTGACAAGTTTGCCGTA
>JBBSFA010000501.1:0-3650 GCA_038239185.1 Elainellales cyanobacterium
TTGCACGTAACCTACGGTGTTGACTAGAATTTGTGCTCCTGCGATCGAGGCGACTAGCTGCATTGCTAGTGCATAACGGATTGGCGGATCAGTCAGTAGCCGAGTCGTCCCTTCCTTAATATCTTGCCAAGTTCTACGGGTTGTTCTAACTTGTGATTGTTCAGGTGTGGCTCGTAGCTGTCCGGGTAGTGTGAAGATCAAGGCAGCTGCAATTAAAAAACTGAGAGCATCTAGAAAGAAGACTTGTCTGGCTCCTACAAATGCGGCAACGCTTCCGGCAAGACCAGGACCGAGAATACCTAATAGCTGAAATGTTGCACTCGATAGGGCAATCGCTTGGGGATACTCAGATCGACCCGTCACGAGGGGAATGGTTGCCTGATAAGTTGGAGTGAAGAACGCATTGAAGACGTTTAGAGCCAGAACTAATCCATAAATCTGCCAGACCTGAGTGACAAACGGCATGAGGCTAATGATCAACATCCGCATGAGATGAGTGACAAGCATAATGCGTTTTCGGTCGAACTGATCCGCGATCGCGCCTGCGAAAGGTGAAAGCAATACGAAGGCAGTCACGCGCAAAGTTAACGCCCCTGAAAGCACGATCGCAGAGTTCTGTCCTGCCAACTCAAAAGCGAGAAGCGCTAAACCCACCCACGTTAGAGCATCGCCCAACAGACTAGTAGTTTGAGCCAGATAGAGTCGGGCGAATACTGGATTTCTAAGGCTGTCAAATAGCCGAAAACGATTCATTTCAGTCCTTAGTTTTAAAGTGGATTGTAATGTAGATGAAGAGATGACTACAGACAAACTAGCTGATGCACAATTAAAATATCTTGGGGGGATATAGTTAGGCTTCAAGAGGACAGCTTAATTCAAGCATATCCTACCGGGGGGCATTGTAGAAAGAGGAACACTCTAGAAAATCGCGAAGCGAAACTTCAGAGGAACTGCCCCGTCACAAATCAGCGATCTCGTTCGTCTTCATGAGTAGATCAATTCTTAACTTGAGGTACAGCAATGAGAGAAATAACCGAAGCCCTCAATCAGCTTGATAACACGTTGAACCAAGTTGCGCCCGACGTAGGAAAGCGATTGCAACCTGGCTTGACTCGCGCAGACATTGATCAACAAATTTCAGGAGCTTCGTGGAGTTTGCCTCATGATGGTTATGCTCTATATCACTGGCACAATGGGCTTTCGGGTCAAGCGGGGAAGCTGAACCTAGTCGAAAAACTTTTGCGGCAGAAAGATAAATGGCACGGCGAATTATCGGGAGGAGAGAATGAACTGCGCTTGAACTGTCGAGAAGGTCTAATGACGGCAAAATTTCTGCCGCTCGAATATGCTTTAGCGGGGCACCGTCATCTCAAACTCGGTCGGTGTTTCCTTGATTTGCTGCCAGTCTTTATTTTGGATGATGGCAATGCCAAGCGATATTGCATGATGCGGTTAGATGCAAAGTCGTCGATCGTCTATTGTGCAAACGGAGTAAACGTTCCACCAATGGGCATCACCGAAGAATTTTTATCGACACAAGTTCAATTTGCGTTACCTGATTTGATTTCCTTCTTCACAGATTGTTTTCAGCAAGCAATTCAGCCCACCAAAACTCAGATCTTGCACCCGTCTCAATAAGGGGTTGCGAAGAAGCTAAAAGTCTGCAAGAAAGGGCGTAGAAATAGTTGAATAGGACGGTTATGGAAACCATCTTGGAACACGCCCAAGGATTAGTGTACGCCCTGCTTCATCTGATGCCTAGCTCCTATCAGCACGCCAGTCTCAGCTCTCTTTTAGGATTGTTTTTAGAGGCGCAAGGGCATCCGTTGCCGCAACAGTGCCAGACAAAATCTGCTAGCGCGTTGAGCCGCTTTCTCAATCAGTATGAGTGGTCAACCCGCGGCGTGCTGCGAACGACTCGCCACCAGGTGTTGCAGCAGATGAACCAGCATCTCCCGCGCTCTGGTAGTCCGCTGAAAGTGCTGATTGATTTGACCACCCTCCCGAAGTGCGGTCAGTTTCGTCACCTGAGTGACCCGACCGAAGACGCAGCAACGCCCCATCCGTGGGTGCGAGTGCTCAACGGCAAACGAGGGCTCCACATTGTCGTGCTCTACTTAGTGCTGGGGCAGTGGCAGGTGCCTTGGAGTTTCTGTATCTGGCATGGCAAGGGCGCTGCGAGTCCCCCTCAACTCGCCTGTAAACTCCTGGCTCGGGTGCCCAAGACCCTCACGAAACGGTTCCCCGTGATCGTCCTGGCAGATACCGAGTTTGGCACCGTGGAGTTTCTCACAGCCGTGCGAAAGCGAGGATGGCGAGCGGTCGTTGGAATGCGCTGCACTCGGTTGATGGACACGGGTCAACCCCTCAAGTCGCTTTACCGTCGTGGAACCCGAGGACAACAGGTACGACTCGTGGGTATGGAGATGCCGTTGACCGTCTCCTGGTTTTGGCTCAAACGCAGCGAGGGCAAGCGGGAATTGCGCTTTGTCGTCTCCACCCACCCCTATTCTGGGGCCTACCTTGTGAGGTTAGGACGACAACGATGGGCCATTGAGGGCTTCTTCAAAACCATCAAACATCGCTTTGGCTTGCATGGCTTTGGTCAGAAGACTCGGTTGGGCATTTATCGCTGGTTGATGCTCTCCCTCATTGCTTACCTGCTTGCCCATTGGGTCGCTCGAACGTTCCCAAACTGGGCACCGCTGGATTGGGGTGAAGTCAGTGCCCAAGCGATTGCAGAACTCTTGCCTCAAGTCCTATGGATTAAGCTGTTACGCCAGATTCAAAAGTCCCGGAAACTTGCGGATGACCTAGGGTTTGAAATCCTCGTTAAGCCTCTCCCCTTACCTTGTTGAGACTGGTGCAAGATCTAAGTTAATCTTTTTCATTGCCGATTAGAAGGCGAGGCTACCGATGAATAGGCGGAGTTTGGGGCGCAGGACGCGTGATGATCATCTGGGCAAAGATACCGCACATTAACAGGGTCAGAATGCCCATGATGCCAAGACTGACGATCGTTAAGGGGTCGGTTCGCATCTGCGCTCGTCGATAGGCTTCTGCCTGTTCACGGGCACGGCGGGTTAGCTCGTAGATAATTTCAGTGTCTCCGTTGCAGGATTTGAAATCGAGTCGCCCGTCCTGAGTGAGGGTGAATTCAACCTGAACCGGGCGATTACTCTCCATCCTCTGGCTCTCCATACATTTCGGTCTCGTCTAGGTCGTAGACCTCTAAAATGCTTTGTTTCAGCATCTCGCTGACCTTTTGCTGAGAGCCTTTGACGTAGCTCTGGAAGTCTTTTAGATTGCTGGCAAAGCGATCGGTATACGCTGCATAGGCTTTAGCGAAGGGGGCATCGGCGGCGGCAATGGCTACGCCTGTCAAGTCGTTTTCTGTGTCTACATCAAACTTAGACGCTTCGAGAGACTTGGGTTTGATCTTCTGCTCGCGCTGATGTTTACGCTTCGTGGTGGCAGGCGGTTGAGAGTCGGATTTGACTAAATCAGACATGATGACTCCTTTAGACAAGTAGGGGCTTGGTTTGTTTTTTGGCGATGAAGCGCTCGATCAGGTCGTCGCAGTCTTCACGTGAACCGCCCGCAATCTGCACGATCGCCAGGGCAGCGGCATCGCCTTTGTCTTGGCACAA
>JBBSFA010000502.1:0-3649 GCA_038239185.1 Elainellales cyanobacterium
ACGAGATCGTTGTATGCAGCATCGTGTCCCAAGTAGGCATTCCTAAATGGGTTGGATTGAGGGGTAGCTAGCCCTGGCAGAGCAGCAGCAGAAATGCAAAAATCGCCATCGCGGTATTGCTAACCACGACGGCGATCGCATAGTCCTGCGCCGACATATTTTCTTCGGAATCAACCCCACTCCAGCGGTAAATCTGTCGCTCCAACGGATTCAGCAGCCGTTCAAAGCGGGTTTCATCGTCAGTAGTTTCATCGTCAGTAAAAGCTTGAAAGAGGTAGCGTCCTATCAGAGGTGCCAGCAGGATCACAACTAGAAGCGTCAAAAAAATCTGAAAAAAGCCCTAAAACATAAGGGAGTCTATCTATTTTCTTCAACCTTATCTCTAAGTAATCGATCGAGCCTCTCTCTATCGGGTGTCTTTTGATTTCAGCTTATTTTTCTGGAACGAGGCGCATTAGAGGTGAAGCTGACTGAAGATGGTACTTTCTGAAATCTGGCTTATTGCTTTCTGCATTGAGAAAATTGTGGTCGAATGTGATCAGAGGAGTGATACCAAAGCAGGGTCGTGTGTTAGAAATACTGTCGGGAATACTTTTTGGACATGGCTCAGGCAACCTTAAAATTCTGCCAGCGCCTCTAGTATCACCTTTAGCATCTAAGGCAGCGGTTCCTGTAGGCTTTGCCTGACAGCGATCGCAGGTTTTCGCGCCAAATGATTTAATCTAGATGTCCCAAATCTACCTATAATCTAGCTGTTCTGTCCTGCACCCGCTAACTTGTGATGCCTCCCCAGCTTTATCATTTAGCTGCCTTTATCCTCTCGACGCTCGTTGTTCTGTTGACAACGCCATTGGTTAGAAAGTTTGGATTAGAAAACGGCTATTTTGACCCGCCCGGTGGTCGAAAAGTTCATCAGCGCCCAATGGTGCGGCTTGGTGGCGTGTCGATCTTCCTGGGAACCCTGATTGCCTTGCTCGTAGTTTGGTGGACAGGTGGCTTTGGGACGCAATCACCTCAAGAAGAATACGCAATTTGGGGCGTAACGTTAGGCGGAGTCGCCTTTTTCTTGATCGGGTTGGCAGACGATTTATTTACGCTTTCGCCATTTGTGCGGCTGCTCCTGCAATCGATCGTGGCTGGCTTTGCTTGGCACGCCGGAGTACAGATTGAGTTTCTCAGCATCCCGTTCATGGAACTGGCTGAACTGCCTGTCTGGATCAATTTTCTGGTGACGATCGTCTGGTTGGTGGGCATGGCAAATGCGATTAACTGGATTGACGGGCTAGATGGTCTGGCGGCTGGCGTTTCGGGCATTGCTGCCGTGGTGATGCTGATTGTCTGTTTGTTTATGAACCAACTGCCAGCCGCGCTGATTGCCGCCGCACTGGCAGGTGGAGCGCTTGGCTTTTTGCGCTACAACTTCAATCCAGCGCAGATTTTTATGGGCGATGGCGGAGCCTACTTCATGGGCTTTACGCTGGCAGGAGTCGGGGTGATTGGCTTGGTCAAAGGGGTGACGACGGTGGCGGTGTTGCTGCCTTACCTGATTCTGGCAGTGCCGATTCTGGATATGTCTACGGTGATTGTCGATCGCCTGCGCCACGGCAAGTCTCCCTTCAAGGCAGATAAAACCCATCTGCATCATCGTTTGCTCAAGGCAGGGCTATCGCATCGGCTAACGGTGCTTTTCATCTACGTCCTGACGCTTTGGGTGGGTAGTTTAGCGTTGGCTTTCTCAGGCATTCCCAGCGGAGTTGCCTATGCGATCGCCGCAACTGCACTGCTCAGCTACACAAGCTGGCGCGTCAGCAAACGGGCAAGGCAGCAATAATTTTTTCCTATGACTGAACCCCATCTGAACCCAAGCGCCGAAATTATCTGTGTCGGAACGGAATTGCTGCTGGGCGAGATTCTCAACAGCAATGCTCAGTATCTAGCCCAACAGCTCGCTATGTTAGGGATTCCTCACTATTACCAAACGGTGGTGGGGGACAACAAATCGCGGTTGCAAAAGGCGATCGCCATTGCCTGTGAGCGATCGCAATTGCTGATTTTTACGGGGGGATTGGGTCCAACGCCCGATGATTTGACGACCGAGACGATCGCAGAATTCTTTGGGGCAGCGCTGATAGAACGGGCTGAGGTGATAGCCGACCTGGATCAAAAAATGACTCGACGGGGGCGATCGATCACCTCTAGCGTCCGCAAGCAGGCGCTTTTGCCGGAAAACTCAGAGATTTTAGCCAACGCGACGGGCAGCGCTCCGGGCATGATTTGGCAGCCGCGATCGGGGCTGACCCTGCTGACGTTTCCGGGCGTGCCCAGTGAAATGAAAGATATGTGGCAGAAAACAGCGGTTCCCTATCTGCGAAGCCAGGGCCGGGGACAAGAAATGATTTACAGCCGCACCCTGCGGTTTTGGGGCATTGCTGAATCTACGCTTGCCGAAAAAGCCGCTAGCTTTTTGGCTTTACAGAATCCTACCGTTGCGCCCTATGCCGGAAACGGTGAGGTGAGGCTGCGCGTTTCCACCCAAGCTGCCACAGAAGCCGCTGCGCTTCAGCAGATTGCGCCCGTGGAACAGCAGTTGCGGCAGCTCGGGGGACTCGATTACTTCGGCGCGGATGATGATTCACTCGCTTCGGTTGTGGGTAAGTTATTGAAAACGGCTCAGCAAACGGTATCGGTTGCGGAGTCTTGTACAGGAGGCGGGCTGGGCAGCCTGTTGACCGATGTTTCTGGCAGTTCGGCTTACTTCTGGGGCGGCGTTATTTCATACGACAACCAGATTAAAGTCAAGCTGTTGGGGGTGAATCCAGAGGATCTGGCGCAGCAGGGAGCGGTGAGCGAACAGGTTGCAAAACAGATGGCAGCAGGGGTGCGCGATCGCCTTGCTACAGATTGGGGACTGAGCATTACTGGGATTGCTGGCCCAGAAGGCGGCACAGATGCCAAGCCCGTCGGGTTAGTCTACATTGGGATTGCTGCCCCAGATGGCACAGTCGCAGCCGATCGCTATCAGTTCGGTGAATTTCGGGGACGCGACTTCATCCGTTGGCTGAGCGCTTGCACTGCACTGGATTTGCTGAGACGGAAGCTGATTCAGGGATGAAATCCAGCAACTTCAAGCCAATTGCCTCGTTAATCTAATAGGCTTTAAATAGTCCTTCATCTGAATACCTGCTATGTCGGATGATCTTGCCCTACCACCCAATCAGCCCGAACCGCTCTCTTTTCAAACTAGCGCTCAGGCTGCTGCTGCGACTGAGCAGGTTCGTCAACTTCAAGCCAGGTTGAGCCAGCTAGAAGCGGCTCTATTTCAGGTGGAACAAGCGATCGTCTGCACAGATCGCCACGGGCAAATCGAGTGGTGCAATCCCGGTTTTGAGCAGCTAGTGAGCCACTCGCAGGCGGCAATGCGGCAGAGGTTGTTGCTGACTGTACTGCCGTTGGAAGCTTCTGATCCATCCGGCGCGCCGCTAGTTCATCCAGTCCAACAGGCGATCGCAGGTCAACTGCCCCAGCCCATTCTTTACCGTTTCTGGCTGGGCTATGGGGCTGTTACCCTACAGATCCAGTGGTCGCAGGCGGAATATATGAGTTGGGTGTTTGCTGCCTATGGGGTCTATCGGCAGCAAACCGAGCTAGC
>JBBSFA010000503.1:0-3643 GCA_038239185.1 Elainellales cyanobacterium
AAAACTCACCGGACTGGTCAAGCAGGAATTCGACCGTGCCTGCACCCACGTAGTTAATTGATTTAGCAGCCATGACGGCTGCTGTACCCATTTTTTCACGTAGGGTTGCGGTAAGCGCTGGACTGGGCGCTTCTTCCAACAACTTTTGGTGACGACGCTGGATCGAACATTCCCGCTCACCGAGATGAATCACATTGCCATACGTGTCTGCAAGAATTTGAAATTCAATGTGGCGCGGTTTCTGAACGAACTTCTCAAGGTAAACGCCAGGATTGCCAAAGGCGGCTTCGGCTTCGCCTTGAGCCGCCAGGAAAGACTTGACGAGTTCATCTTCCGATCGCACTAGCCGCATTCCTCGACCGCCGCCGCCTGCGGTGGCTTTGATGATCACGGGATAGCCGATTTTTTGGGCGATCGTTAGGGCTTCTTTCTCGTCTGTGAGCAATCCGTCGCTGCCCGGTACGGTGGGAACGCCGATGCGGATCATGGTTTCTTTGGCGGTGGATTTGTCGCCCATCGATCGCATCGCTTCTGGGCTGGGACCGATGAAGACAATTTGGTGATCGGCGCAGATTTCGGCAAAGCGGGCGTTTTCTGCTAGGAAGCCATAGCCGGGATGGATGGCGGTGGCGTTGCGGGTGAGGGCGGCGGCGATGATGTTGGGGATGTTCAGGTAGCTTTTGCTGCTGGGCGGTTCTCCGATGCAGACGGCTTCATCTGCCAACTGGACGTGGAGCGCTTGCCTATCCACGGTGGAATAGACGGCAACGGTGCCGATTCCCATTTCTTCACAGGCGCGGAGAATCCGTAGGGCTATTTCTCCACGGTTAGCAATCAGGATTTTGTCGAAGCGCATTGGAAAATCAAGGGTTTGGAATTAGGAAGCGCAAACCGCCGTGCTTTGCATTTTACGCTGAATCTGGT
The DNA here is from genome assembly GCA_038239185.1 of Elainellales cyanobacterium. Taxonomy (GTDB): domain Bacteria; phylum Cyanobacteriota; class Cyanobacteriia; order Elainellales; family Elainellaceae; genus FACHB-886. Next base: position 925 of record JBBSFA010000503.1, read on the forward strand.
AGATCGATGCGAATTCGGTGTAGCCCAAGCCTCAGTCTGGTGTGGCAAAAGATTAATTTGTGATTAAGCGGCACATCATTTGGGATCAACTGCCCTTATTCTGAGATTCAAGGGGTTGACTCCATGTGGTGCCTACCATTTGATTCTGACGCATGGGGAATGCACTTCGTTTCTTAGCCTTTTATGATGTGTTGCATTTTCAAATCATTGGGTTGCCTGGGCGATCGCTTAACCGTCGAGGTAGCGTTGTGACGTACTTATCCTTATTCTTTTGGTAACCCCCATGCGAAAAATCCTGATTCTTGCCTCTAACCCAAAGCGCGATCTAGCACTAGACCGAGAAATTCGGGATTTGGAGGGGGTGGTTAAGCGATCGAGAGATCGAGATGAGTTTGAGGTGAAGATTGGGTCTGCGGTGCGTCCAGAGGATCTTCAGGAGCTGTTGCTGGAACATGAGCCGCAGATCGTCCACTTCTGTGGGCATGGAACGGGAGAGCAGGGCTTGGTGCTGCAAAACTCTGCTGGACGGGCGCAGTTGGTGAGTACCAGTGCGCTTTCATCTTTGTTTAAGCTATTTACGGGCAAGGTGGAATGTGTGTTGCTGAATGCCTGCTATTCGGAGGTGCAGGCGAATGCGATCTCGCAGCATGTTAACTATGTGATTGGCATGAGCCAGACGATTCTGGATGATGCGGCGATCGCTTTTGCGACGGGCTTTTATCGGGGGTTGGGCTATGGGCGCACTACTGATGAGGCGTATCATTTTGGCTGCAATGCGATCGAACTGATGCCCTCGACGGCTGTGATTTCGCGATCGCCTACTGCCCCGCAAGAGCGGAAGCTGACTGCTGGATTTACGGTGATCCCTGGCGCTCCGATCGCGGTTCCTGAGCATTTGAAGCCTATTTTGAAGACGCGGGAAACGCTGGCGGCACAGCCTAACGGTGTAAATGTTCCGGCTGTGCCGACTTCTGAGACTAAGCGAGTCGAGATCGCACAGGATGTTTCCAACGCGCTAGAACAGGAAGCGGCGCTGAAACAGTATCGAAATTGCGTTCGAGACTTTCTGGCAGATAGTGTTTTGACTCCAGAGGAAAAGCTGCGGCTTGGTCAATTGGCGAAACAGCTTGGCTTAGATCCTGCTGAAGCGGTAGCGATTTTTCAGGAAGAAGAACGGCTTCGCTTTGCATCTGCTCCGCCGGGACAGGTCGCCGTCGCTACGGATTCTCCGATTCAACCTTTGTTTGCGTCTGAGACTGTAGCACCTGCCCGATCGCAACTTAAGCAGCGAGCAATTCTGTTGGGTGGGATTGGGGCAGTGCTGGGATTGGGGATAGTCTTTTTGGGATTCCAGTTGTTTGCAAGAAAAGAAATTCAAACGAGTGATCTAGTCGTTCAACCTGATAAAAGCGCAAGTCTTATCGCTATTGCGAAGCAACAAGAAAAAAGCGGTAATTTGGTTGGCGCGATCGCTACCCTTGCTAAAATTAAGCCGAATCAACTCAGCTCTTTTGATGCAACGTCTTTATCGCAAAAATGGTATGACAAACTGCTAAGTTCCCTCAATGAAGGCAATGGTGAGTGCGATGCGGGCGTAGCGATCGACGAACTCAGAAGAATTCCCTAGGACAGCATTGTATATAGCAAAACTGATATTGGTAAATGGGAAGACTTGCGAGACCATTTCAATAAAATTGTGAGTGATATAGATCAGAACCATATTGACGATGCCACAACGGAGGCAGGCAAAATAATAGGTGATTACTGCAAAGTGGATATAGTGGAAAAGCTTTTGACAGCTAATAAGTTAGCCTACGCAAAGACAGTCTTAAACAAAATAGATAGCCATGACCAAAAGCTGAAGGCAGAAACTCTTATTGAGAAATATGAGTCGCATTTACCCCCAATAACACCTACTCCAGTAACACCTACTCCAGTAACACTTACTTCAGTAACACCTACTCCAGTAACACCTACTCCAGTAACACCTACTCCAGTAACACTTACTTCAGTAACACCTACTCCAGTAACACCTACTCCAGTAACACCTACTCCAGATGGACGAACAATGAAGCCACCTTGCTATAGCGTGACTTCGGCGAGTCTGCCTGTGCGATCGGACAATAATCTAGAAGACGAGATTATTGGTGAAAAGCTGGAAAATTCGGATCTTTCACAGGGAGATTTTGTTTCTTCAACAGAACAAAGACAAGTTGCACCTGATCCGGAAGCTCCTCAATCAGAGCCAATTACTTGGCTCAAGATCAGTCAGCCAGTTCAGGGCTGGGTTGACCAGCGGCAGTTGGAATCTGCGGAGTGTCAGCCGTGAAATAAGTAGAAATAACTAAGGTGCCAGGAGGCAGAGAATCAATCTTCGATCGCATCTTAACGCTCGCCCATTTATTCACCGTGGCATAGACAGCAATAGCGTAAATTAGCCTCTACTCTGCCCGATCGCTTCATCCATTGCCAGCAGCATCGCCCGAAACTCGATCTCTTGCTGTAGCTCGTTAATTTCAATTACCTGGTCTAGCGTGATGATCAGCAGCGTCGGAAAGGGCTGCTTCAGAAATAGCGTAGAGATGATCGCTTCTGTCGGCACTTGAGCGATCGGGCGATGGTTGAGCCGGAGGCTGAGTGTGGCAGAGTCGATTGTCAGATGTTCTTCGCGGCTAATCTGGGCAGCTCGGAACAGGATTAGCCCTAGCGTCAGGGTTGC
>JBBSFA010000504.1:0-3629 GCA_038239185.1 Elainellales cyanobacterium
AGGTTGTATCAATTAGGACAGAGAAGGACGTTTGAAGCGAATGCAAGATTCCACCTTAAAGTGTGGCTAAAACTGTCTAGACAATGGGGTACACCTCAAGAAGCTGACCCGTAACCAGCGCTGGGAGCAGCTTGATGAGGAGGTGACCTATTCTGGGAAGCAACTGGATCAGAAGGTGGTCAACCCTAGCCAGATCCGCAATGTGATTCGCGCCTTTCGGGATAAGCTGCCGGAGATCTTTCCCAATCGGCAAGAGATACCGAAAACGCTGATTTTTGCCAAGGATGACAGCCATGCCGATGACATTATCAAGATTGTGCGGGAAGAGTTTGATGAAGAAAATAAGTTTTGTAGAAAGGTCACGTATAAATCTGAGAAGGACGAAACGAATCAAACTTTAGACCCTAAATCTGTGTTGGCGTGGTTTCGTAACGACTACTATCCTCGGATTGCGGTGACGGTGGACATGATTGCGACGGGAACGGATGTCAAACCGTTGGAGTGCTTGCTGTTCATGCGGGATGTGCGATCGAAGAACTATTTTGACCAGATCAAAGGTCGGGGAACGCGCACGCTCGATCAAGATGCCCTGAAAAAGGTGACACCCTCTGCCCAAACTGCCAAAACCCATTTTGTGATTGTGGATGCGGTTGGGGTGACAAAGACGCTGAAAACTGACACGCGGGCGCTGGAGCGTAAGCCTTCTGCTGCGATCAAAGACTTGATGATGGGCGTGATGATGGGGGCAGAGGATGAGGACGCGTTTCTGTCGTTGGCGAGTCGGCTGACAAGGCTAGAGCGGCAGATGACTCCCAAGGAGCACAGCAGGCTTCAGGAGTTGTCAGGCGGCAAGAGCACCAGAGAGATTGCGGCGGCGTTGCTGGATGCCTATGACCCGGATGTGATTGTGGAGAAAGCGATCGCCACGCATCAACTCTCTGCAACGGAGATGCCAACAGAGGGGCAGAAAGAAGCGGCTCAGAAAGCCTTGATTCGAGCGGCGGCTGCCCTTTTCACCGGAGATCTGGTGGAGTATGTGGACAATGTGCGGAAGGTGCATGAGCAGATTATCGATACGGTGAATCTCGATCGCGTCACGTTTGCCGGATGGGATCAGCAGGCGCAGGATCAGGCGCAGTCGGTGATTCAGGACTTTAGCCAGTTTATTGAAGCGAATAAGGATGAAATTACGGCGCTGCGGATTTTCTACAATCAGCCCTATCAGCGGCGATCGCTCACCTATCAGATGGTGCAGGAGGTGCTGGATATTCTGAAGATGCAGAAGCCTGCTCTGGCTCCGTTGCGGGTGTGGCAGGCGTATGAGCAGGTAGAGCAGGTGAATGGCAAAAGCCCGATCGGGGAGCTGGTGGCTCTGGTTTCGCTGATCCGGCGAGTGGTGGGGGCAGATGCGACTTTGACTAACTTTGAGGCGACGGTGAACCGGAATTTTCAGGACTGGGTATTTCGTAAGCAGGCGGGGGCATTGAAGTTTAGTGAGGAGCAGGTGGAGTGGCTGCGGATGATCAAAGACTACATTGCCACTTCGTTTCATCTGGAGGCAGACAGTCTGGAGTATGAGCCGTTTGGCATGGGGGGGACGATCCGGATGTATGACCTGTTTGGCGATGAGATGGATACCCTGATTCAGGAGCTAAATGAGGCATTGGCAGCATAATAGGGAGTAGCGCAAGCGATACCAGGGGACGGGCAGAGCGCTGGTGATTTGAGGTGAAACAAATGACTCAGCTACTCGAAAAACTAATCGGACAACGGCTGATCCACAGCGGACACACTTGGGAGCAGTTTAAGCTGATCCAGAAGGGATTTGAAGGCTTTCCAGGAGTCAGGTTGGCGTATTACAACGGGACGGTTGAAATTCTGATGCCGGGACGCGATCACGAGATGTTTGCTAGCTTTATTGGCTATTTGGTGATGACGTTTCTGCTAACTAAGGGCATTCGCTTTAAACCTACCCGCTCAATGACTCAAGAAAAAGCCGGAGTGGTATCTGTGCAAGCGGATGAGTCTTACTGTATTGGTGAGGCAAGTGTGAGTGAATCTAGAGCGATTCCTGATCTTTCGATCGAGGTGGTCTTTAGCAGCGGTGGCGAAGCGAAGTTGGCTCGCTATCAAGCCTTGAGAGTCAGTGAGGTCTGGTTTTGGGAGGATGGGGTTTTTAGTCTGTACCATCTTCAAGAAAGCGGCTATCAACGGATCGATCGCAGTCAACTGTCAGGGTTGGAATCGTTGGATATCAATTTACTAAATCGCTGTGTGATGCTGGCTGAAACTGATGAAGGAAAGGCTGTGGCGGAGTTTCGACGGGCGATCGAGGAGGTATAAATGGTTGTCAATAAGCTCAGCGTTGGCTACGAAGAAGATTTCAACAAATGGCTCGAACAGACTGTTGATCTGCTAAAGGAGCGACGCTTTGAGGAGTTGGATATCGACAACCTGGTTGATGAACTAGAAGGCATGAGCAAGCGGGATAAACGTGAAATTTTGAGCAGGCTCAAGGTTCTTCTGATGCATCTTTTGAAATGGCAATATCACCCCTCGCAGCGCAGCCCATCCTGGGAAACAACGATCCGCAATAACCGCGAAGAAATCGCCCAAATTTTGCAGAATAGTCCGAGTCTAAAGGGCTATCCTGCGGTGGTGTTGGCGCAGGCGTATCGATCGGCGCGCCAAAATGCAGCAAGTGAAACTGGATTGCCGATCGCATCTTTTCCGGAAGAGTATCCCTTTGCGATCGCCCCTATTCTCGATGACACTTTTTTGCCCAACAAAACCACTAATTCTGATGCAGGAGAATCAAATGGGAACACCAGAGAAAATTTATGAATTGGTGAAGACTCTGCCAGAAAATCAGGTGGCTGAAGTGCTTGATTTTGTGGAGTTTCTCAGGCAGAAAGTCCAGCTTCAGTCGGAAGCTACTCCTCAAACTGTAATTCCTAAGGGGACGCTAACAGGTCTGCGAGGTATTGGTACGGTCAAACCCGATAAACCTCTAGATTTTCGTCAAGCCGCAGGGTTAGGTCAAGACCTTTGGCAGAGTGCAGATGTAGAGCAATATATCCAGCAGGAACGGTCAGCATGGGATTGACGACGATCGCAAAAATTAAGGAGGCATGAGACGTATGAATGTAGCGGAGAAAATCTATGAGCTGGTGAAAGGAATGCCAGAGGAAGAAGTCAGGCAAGTCTTGACCTTTGCTGAATCTTTACAGCAAAAGGCTCAATTTCAGGCGGAGCAAAATACAACTTTGAAGGAAGCAACGCAAGCTGGGAGACTTTTATCTGATTATGCCGGAATTTTGAAAGACTCACCCACTTTTCAAGGAGATCCAGTGGAGATTCAAAGCAAGTTACGAAATGAGTGGGCTAACTGAAATTAATGCAGAGTCGATTGATGAAGTTTGGAGGATCTATGAAAGTTAAAGTCACTGAGCAAGGACTAATGATTCCCAAAGAACTGTTAGAGGGGCTTCAAGAATTTGAGATTCGGAAAGAAAATCATCATTTTGTCTTGATTCCCACAGTAGCCTCTGACCCGATGCCCCTGGATTTTCGTCAAGCAGCAGGTTTAGGTCAAGAAGTTTGGCAGAGCGTGAATGTGGAGCAATATA
>JBBSFA010000505.1:0-3623 GCA_038239185.1 Elainellales cyanobacterium
AACCGCAGCCGCGAAAGGGCGTTGGTATGCATAGCGGTATCAAACACAGCATGGCGCGATCGCCCCAAAGCTTTTGCCCGGTACATCGCAGTATCTGCATCGCGCAGAATTTCTTCTGGATGAGTATAATTCCCCAGTGAGTGAGCAATGCCGATGCTGACAGAGGTAAATACCTCATGCTCGCGTAATCTTAGGGGAAAGGACAGGATAGCACGAATTCGATCGGCAATGAGCTGCGCCTGCGAAGACTCATTCACATTGTCGAGCAAGATCGCAAATTCATCGCCGCCCAAGCGGGCAACCGTATCAGTGGTGCGAACACAGCGATTGATCAGGCGAACGATCGAAATCAGCAACTGATCCCCGACGCTATGTCCTAAGCTGTCGTTCACCAATTTGAAGTGATCCACATCTAAAAACAAAACCGCAAATTGGGTTGATTTCCCTGAGTAGATGCTGATAGACTTCAGCCTTTCTGCCAGCTTTTCCATGAAAAAGACGCGATTCGGCAAACAAGTCAAATTATCATAAAGGGCTTGCTGTCGCAGTCTATCCGCAGCGCGGTTGCGTTCAGTGGCAAGGCTAGCCAAGTGAGCCGCCATCTTCAGCAGTTGGAGATGATAGGGCGTAGGTTCGCACGGGACGCGATGTGACAGCGCAAAAGTGCCTAGGACTTCGCCGCTCGGAGACAAAAATGGCATAGACCAGCAGGAACGAATATCATAATCTTGGGCAAACTCGCGAAATTTCTCCCACAGCGGATCGGTGGAAACATCTGCCACAAACACCGCCTCGCCTCGATAGGCTGCCGTGCCGCACGATGCCATTGCATCCCCTATCTGCAATCCATCCAATGTTTGAGAGTAAGCAGGGGAAAAACTAGGGGCAGCGCCCGATCGCAAAGTCCCAGTGCCCTTTTCTAGCTGAAGAATCGAACAAAATGACCCTGGAGCCAACTGCTCAATCAGCAAACAGAGGTTCTCAAACACTGCCGCCAGCGGTGCGCCAGAGGTGACTTGCTCCAGCACTTGAGTCTGAGCATAGAGCAGGTCTTCCGTTCGTTTGCGTTCGATCGCGGCTCCCAGCAGGTGCGCGATCGCCTGCAACAGCTCAATTTCATCAGCGGCGAGCGATCGGATCTCAGAAACGGTGCTGATAAATACACCCAACGGTTTTTTCTGCCCTGGGATCTGGATGCTGATCCCTTGCAATCCCGCCGTTTCGCTGGCAGTCGATCGCGGCTCAGCCTGCAATTCCATCAGTTCCGTTTGATCCAGCAACGCGGCATCTGTTTCTAGCAGCACCGTGATCCACGGACTGGTTTGCATATCTGAGTCGATCGCTTCGCTGCTGGTAGTTGACCCGCCCACATAAGCCACACGCCGCAGCGTACTTCCATCAGACAGGAGCTGCCAAAGACTGCATCCTGCCAGATCTAAGACTTGGGCGGTGAGAGCGGCTGCCGTTTGAAACAAAATTGCCAGCTTCGTTTCACACAGCGCTTGCTTTCCCAATACGGTCAACACAGATTGATATTGAGTCCGCGCCCAGAGTTCTGAGGCTTCTCGATCGCCAGCCCAGTCCACTGAATACAGCGTATTTACACTCAATCCTAAACTGTGTATAGCGGGGACAATCTGTGCAGTAGGGGCAGCGTTAGCAGTTCGTTGGCTTATGAACATGGCGCACGGTTAAAACCCTGATGTCACCTTTCTCAGACCCAACTAAATTTTGTGCTATCTCTTTGGCGATGTGTAGGTCTGGCGGTTTAGGCTGCTGTGGGCTGATGTGGCTCTGACAGCCGATGCCAAGATTCTAGCTAGAACTTAAAGTCTGATTCAGGCGATCGTTACTATTAGCATGTTAGGGGTGCATTTTTGTTCTAAACACCGTGGTTATACGGTGAAAGCGCTCAAACAATCCTCCTGAATTTTCCTGATCCGAGGTTTTGACTCTGTATAAGAAAGTGGTAGATGCACCCTAATTATCCCTGGCGATCGGCTAGGGATTTTTTATTTTTTTGTTCACTGGAAAAAGCTGAAAAAGCAGGCTTCAAAGGAAACCTGCTTTTGAGCTGGAGGAGATAGGTTTTCGGTCGGCTTAACCTAGGCGGTTTGCAAGGCGGTTTGCAAGGTCAGCGCCGGATAATCCGTATACCCTTTTTCATCGCCACCATAGAAAGTGGAGCGATCGTAGGCATTCAGCGGGGCTTCTTGAGCAAATCGCTCTGGCAGATCGGGGTTAGAGATGAACCATCGCCCATAGGCAACTAGATCAGCCTGACCTGCGGCGATCACTTCGTTGCCCTGCTGGCGATCGTAGCCGCCAGCGGTGATCAACGTTCCGTGGTAAAGCGGACGGAAATGCCCAGCTTTCAGCGCCGTGATATCAACTTCCGGTGTTGGGCTTGTCCAGCGAGGCTCAACCAAATGCAGGTAAGCCAATCCAAAGCGATTAAGGGCATTCACCACATAATCGAACAGTGCTGCCGGATCGGAGTCGTGCATGTCGTTGAACGTGCCGTTGGGCGAGAGGCGAATACCAACGCGATCGGCTCCCCAGACTGCCACTACTGCCTCGGTCACTTCGAGCAAGAGGCGAGTCCGATTTTCGAGCGACCCTCCATATTGATCCGATCGCTGATTGGAACCATCTTGCAGAAATTGATCCAGCAAATAGCCGTTGGCACTGTGAATTTCTACGCCGTCAAATCCTGCTGCCAGCGCGTTTTCAGCGGCTTGGCGATACTGCTGGATGATTCCAGGAATTTCATCTGTTTCTAAGGCACGAGGGGTGACAAAGGGCTGTTCGCCTGTATAGGTGCTTGCCATACCTGCGGGGGCGATCGCGCTGGGTGCAACAGGCAGTTCACCGTTGGGTTGCAGCGAGGGATGAGAAATGCGCCCGACATGCCAGAGCTGGATAAAAATCCGCCCGCCTTGCTGATGCACCGCTTCGGTGACCAGCTTCCAGCCTTCAACTTGCTCTGAGGAGTAAATTCCAGGTGTGGCAGGATAGCCCAGCCCTTGCGGTGAAATTTGGGAGGCTTCTGTGATAATTAGACCTGCGGAAGCCCGCTGAGCGTAGTATTCGGCATTCATGGCTTGCGGTACATTGCCTGCGGCTGCTCGATTGCGAGTCAGCGGAGCCATGACTATCCGATTGGGCAGGTCATAGCGACCTAGTTTGATGGGAGAAAGGAGAGCAGTCATAGCAAAGAAGGGATAAAAAGGACTGAGAGATTATGCAGCTTGAGAGGGGTCTAAAATAGCCGTGAGTTTAGCAGCTAGTTCGGCTTTGGGGACGACACCGATCGCCTGATCGACCACCTTGCCATCCTTAAAGATCAGCAAAGTCGGAATGGCGTGAATTTGATAGAGCGTGGCGATCCGCTCGAACTGATCCGCATTCAATTTACAGACTTTCACTTGTCCAGCGAAGTCAGCGGCGATCGATTCTACGATCGGGGCAACGAGGCGACAAGGACCACACCAAGGTGCCCAAAAATCTACTAGAACAGGTTGGTTACTGGCAAGGACTTCTTGCTTAAAGCTGTCATCGGTCAACGTGATGACGGAGCTAGACGTTTTAAGACTGGAGGATGCCAGACTGGATGTTGTCAA
>JBBSFA010000506.1:0-3622 GCA_038239185.1 Elainellales cyanobacterium
ATTCAATATCCATCGGCGTTCCTTTGCCGTGAACCGCCGAATAGTGATCCTCGATGATGCATGCCCAGCGCGCCAGCTTCAGAATTTCGGCATCGCTGAGGGCGAATTTTTGGCGATCGGCTTCCTCCACCGCCACCGTCTTGGTCAGCTTTCCGGCATCGTAAACCATTTTGGTTTGCTTGCTGCCCAAGCGCTTGTCTAGGATCGGCTTGAAGCCTGCCTTCAGCGTCGGCTTGAACACGTAATACTCATCGGGAGTGACCGAGCCTTGCACGACCGTCTCGCCTAGCCCGTAAGCTGCCGTGATGAGCGCTGCATTTTTGAACCCTGTCTCGGTGTCGATCGAAAACATCACCCCTGCCGTTGCCAGATCCGATCGCACCATTTTTTGGATGCCCACCGACAACGCCACATCCAGGTGATCGAAGCCTTGGATCGCCCGATACGAGATGGCGCGATCGGTAAACAGGGAGGCATAGCAGCGATGGCAGGCTTCCAGCACTGCCCGAATGCCATGAATGTTGAGATAGGTTTCCTGCTGTCCGGCAAAGCTGGCATCGGGTAAATCTTCTGCTGTGGCGCTGGAGCGAACTGCGACATCTAAATCGCTGGCATAGTGGCGGCAATCTGCTTGCAGCTCAACCTCCAGGCGATCGCAGGCTCCCATCTGAATGCCGTAGCGCTCACAGAGTTTGTGGTAGGCATCTACGATCGCTTGCTCCAGATCGGGCGGAAAAGGCGTATGGAAGATCAGCAGCCGCGCTTGTCTGCCTCGCTCCTGGAGATCTTGGATATGGGTGACATCAAGATCGGCAAGCAGATCTCGGAGCTTTTCAGTCAGTCCGGCGCTCTCCATAAAGTAGCGGAACGCATGGGCGGTGGTGGCAAACCCGGTCGGAACGCTGACTCCTTGAGCGGTGAGCTGCCCGATCATTTCACCTAGCGAGGCGTTCTTGCCGCCGACTAGCGGAATGTCGATAATTCCAACTTCTTCAAACCACAGCACAAAGGCTTGTTCACGATCTGCCTTGCTGTGGGCTGTTCCGCTTTCAGGGGTGGCTCCGAGCTTGTTTGCGATAACCATAAACGTTGCTCCTAATCCTGTTTTATTAATTGGATTTTGTGAATCAAATTTGCTAGTCAAGCCGTAGCTTCACTTGGATAGGCGCTTAAGGTAATTTCCGAGGAAAAGATCCCGTTTGGGGTAAGGGCAGGTTTAGCCAAAATCAATTGACTCGTCAGGCATTTACTGCGAAACCTGCCCCTACAGGCACCTTGTTTTCTAGAAATCGCCTAAAATAAGACGATCGCTCCTTTCTTCGTAGCGAGAGGAAAGAGAGTCTAAAATGCTTTTGGATAAATCTAATTTTAATTGACCTAAATTTGATCGACTTATCCTATGAAGCTAGGACAGATCGGCGCGATCGCGCTTCCCCCTTCTGGAATAGGCTGGGATCAATAGAGGGCGCTGGTCTTCAGTGTTAACAATTCGTATCTTTTTCGAGTTTTATTTCGGGTTTTATTTCAGTTACGCTAATCCACTCTGGTTCAAACCGTATCACTCGGTACTGCCCATCTTGCCGCAAATCCGCACATAATAAAGGCTTACGTATTTCCCAGAAGGAGAGAGTGCGTGAATGCTGCTGAACAGGCAATTGGGTTGGAAGTTGCAACCAAGATTGCAGCCGTTGTGAATTTGTTTAAAGCCCAGTTTCCAGATGCACGCGCTGATCTAAAGCCCTGGTCAAATGATCCAGATACGCGCGATTTGGTCGATCCAGACTCAATCGATATTGGCTTTCACCTGCCGGGATGGAGTCGATCGCTACAAAGCCGCAGTGTTTTGGTGCAAATCCGCTTCTACGAAGACCCGATCGAAAAGATCCGACGGGCGATCGGCATTGAAGCAGCGGGGTTCACCCATTTGGGCGAGCAGTGGCGGCTGTCTACTGTGGAAAATTGGCAGTTCGTGGGCGCGACTCAGCCGCTCGATGAGCTAAAAGAGAAGCTAAAGCTTTTTTGTCGGCAAAGCTTTGAGCTGTTTAATGGGCAGCAAGACTTCCCAGAATAAGCGCAGCGCAGGTTAACTTTTTGCCATCAAACTGCACAAAAATTATCAAAAACTGCAAAATTCGCCAGATTTTTAGCAAATTGCTTAAGAACTTATTAAGAGCAAAACTAAATCTAGATTCTCCGATTACCTTGGATCTCAAAGATACCTCCTAACTGCGTCTCCAGCCTCGACTGCTCAGCCTTTTGGCGAAGTAGTTGGGGCTGCTCTTTGTGCGGGCGATCAGCCTGATCTAGCTCAGGGTGTTTTTCCAAAACATCATCCACTTTTCACTAAGCCTTCATGAAGTAGCGGATAAAGAAGCTGGGGTTCCGTTGTTATACTGAATTTCAACGAGTTTCAACTCGCTGAGCAGCAGTCAGAAGTGCAGACTGAGTCAGAAGTTCAGACTGAGTCAGAAGTCAGACTGAGTCAGAAGTCAGACTGAGTCAGAAGTCAGACTGAGTCAGAAGTCAGACTGAGTCAGAAGTCAAACTGCAACCGCCAGCCCAAATCGCCACAATAGCCTTTAGAATTTCCCATGCGAGACAAAAGCGATCGCTATTCAGTCGAAACATTCCCAACGTTTTCTGCTCCCAAGCGCTTAGGCAGCTACCTGCTAGATGCAGGACTACTGAACCCTGACCAAGTCAATGTTGCGTTGAACGACCAAAAAGCCACCGGAATGCGGTTTGGCGAAGTACTGGTTGTGCGAGGCTGGCTCAAAGAGCAAACGATCGAGTGGGTGATGAAGCGGGTTGTAGAGCCAGAGCGACAACAGCGCGATCGGCAGACTGTCCAACAGACTGTACCCCGACAAACTGTGCCGCGCCCCAGCAGCCTGGAAGTTTTGCGAACTGCCGTCGATCAATCTGCCGAGCACGCCACACCAGCCATCTCCCCTGCTGCTGTGGAGAAAAAGCCGCAGGCTCGCCACGAAGTGCCGATTTCTAAGCCCTTGCCTTCTGTCAAATCGTCGGACAACGACGTGAATTGGGTCGGTTAGGGGTTGAGGATGGAGTGAATGCCAAACAGCCAGAGCCAAAACGGCAGCAAGATCAGCAGTGCGATCGATCCCACCGCCAAAGTGGTGACCGTTAAGTCGCGATCGAGTTCATAGGCTTCAGCGATCACCAAAGTCGCAAACGCAGGCGGCATTGCCATCTGAAGCACGATTACGAGCTGCGGTGCGCCTGTGATCCCAATCAGCGGCAGGCTCAGCCCCAGCACCAACGGCACAATCAGCATTTTGATACTGAGGCTGATGGCGGTCTGAGGCAGGTTTTGCCACGATCGCAACTGGCTCAGGCGCATTCCCAGCAAAATCAGCGACAGCGCAATCACCGTCCAAGCGCAGCCTCGCAGCGCGGATTCGATCGCGATCGGCAGGTGAACCGAGCGCAAGCCTAACCCCGCAAAGAAACTCCAGAGCGCTGGATTCTGAACAAGCGCCCGCAGCAGATCCCTCCGGCTTTGCGACTCTTTGCCAAAGTATGCTGCCAAAACAACCCCAACTCCGTAGGCTCCAAGCGTACTTCCCAGCGTATCGAAAAAGACTGCCCAGCCAAAATA
>JBBSFA010000507.1:0-3621 GCA_038239185.1 Elainellales cyanobacterium
AATCTTTGGCTCAAACTGCTAGCGGAGCATTGCATCTCAACGATCGCGGGGATGCCGTAGTAGAACTTCAGCAGCGCTTGACCGATCTGGGCTACTACAGCGGCGAAGTAACTGGATTTTATGGTTCGCAAACCCAAGCAGCCGTGACTCGCTTTCAGCAGGATGCAGGCTTGACCAGCGACGGAGTAGTAGGGGCTGCGACTGAAACCGCGCTGAGCACTCCCTCTGCTCCCGCCCCAAGTGACTCACCTGTAAGCAATGCCCCTCGATCGCTGGTTCGCTTTGGGGATAGCAGCGATCAGGTGGCAGAACTTCAACGTCGCCTCACGGATTTGGGGTATTACAAGGGTGAGGCTTCAGGCACATTCGATCGCCCCACCGAAGCCGCCGTTCAGAGCTTCCAGCATGATAACGGGCTACTTGCCGACTGCATTGTCGGCGCGAGTACAGAGGTGGCTTTGCGCCAGCCTGTCGGTCAATCTGCGACTGCCAGCCCTGCCGCTAATAGCGCCGCCAAAGTCAGTCTGTTGCACTTAGGGGATACTGGAGCCGCTGTCTCTCAACTGCAATCGCTATTGACCGATCGCGGCTTCTACCAGGGAGAAGTGACGGGCAACTACGATGTTCCGACTCAAGCGGCTGTGACTAGCTTGCAGCGATCGCGTGGCTTAGTCGCAGATGGCATTGCCGGAGAGCAAGTGGCGACGGCATTAGGGGTCACGGGCGGCTTTAGCCAAAGCGGCGATCCTCAGACTTGGCGGCAAATCCAGCAAGCCCGCACCGAAGCCCAGCGATCGCAGCAGGAAGCCGATCGCGCCAAACAGCAGGCAGAGCAAGCTCGTTTGGAAGCCGAACAGACAAAATTAGTCTTGAACCAAAATCTCCAGGAAAACCAGTACAGCGTGGCAGAACTGCAACGACGCTTGCAGCAGCGCGGCTACAATCCGGGCGGGGTGACGGGAGTGCTGACTCCAGGAACCCAAACGGCGGTTACGGAGGCTCAGCGCCACTATGGACTGAACGAGAGTGATTTGTCGGGCGGAGTATCGCGTTAGATCTTCAGGGCAGACTTGCGGTATGGTGATCATTGGAGAGATTTCTACTAAAAGACGTTTTTCAATGACTTCTGCCTTGCCCGATTCCTCGCCCAATTCCTCGCTCTATTCCTCCAAATCCAAGCTCGATTCCAAGCTCGATTCTAAGCACAAGAAAGCTAAAGCGCTCAGAGCTGGCAGCGTCCGCCCCGCTAAGGAGCTGTGCAGCGAGTGTGGCTTGTGCGATACCTATTACGTCCATTACGTCAAAGAAGCCTGCGCTTTCATCAATCAGCAGATTCCGCAGCTAGAAGCACAGACGCACGGACGCAGCCGCGATTTGGACAGCGAGAACGATCGCTATTTTGGAGTCAGCCAGCAAATGATGGCGGCTCGCAAAACCGAGCCGATCGAAGGGGCACAGTGGACAGGCATCGTTAGCTCGATCGCGATTGAAATGCTGAATCGCGGCATGGTGGAGGGCGTAGTGTGTGTCCAAAATACCGCAAGCGATCGGTTTCAGCCGATGCCGATCATCGCCCGAACGCCAGCAGAGGTTTTGGCGGCGCGGGTCAACAAACCCACGCTTTCGCCTAACCTATCGGTGCTGGAGCAGATCGAGCAGTCGGGATTGAAGCGGCTGTTAGTGATTGGCGTGGGCTGTCAGATTCAGGCATTGCGGGCTGTAGAGCAAGAGCTAGGGCTAGAAAAGCTGTATGTGCTGGGAACCCCCTGCGTCGATAATGTGACGCGGGCAGGGTTGCAGAAATTTTTGGAGACAACCAGCCGATCGCCTGACACGGTGGTTCACTACGAGTTTATGCAGGATTTTCGGGTGCATTTTCGGCATGAAGACGGTTCAACTGAAACGGTGCCGTTCTTTGGGCTGAAGACCAATCAGCTAAAAGATGTCTTTGCCCCGTCTTGTATGAGCTGTTTCGACTACGTGAACTCGTTAGCCGATCTAGTGGTGGGCTACATGGGCGCGCCGTTTGGCTGGCAGTGGATTGTCGTCCGCAACGATCGCGGGCAGGAAATGCTGGATCTGATGCAGGAACAGCTAGAGACGCAGCCTGTGATGTCCAAGGGCGATCGCCATCAGGCAGTCCAACAGAGCATTCCTGCCTACGACAAAGGCGTAACGCTGCCGATGTGGGCGGCAAAGCTGATGGGCGTGGTGATCGAGCGGATTGGTCCCAAAGGATTGGAATACGCTCGATTCTCGATCGACTCTCACTTTACGCGCAACTATTTGTATCTGAAGCGGAACCATCCTGAGAAGCTAGAGGCACATGTGCCGGAATACGCGAAGCGGATCGTAGAGCAATACGATCTGCCAACTTAAAAGATTTCGATCGCGCGAAATAGGATAAGGAAATTTAATGGCTACTACAAAGCGCGACAAAGTGCGCGACAAAACAAAGCGATCGCCTGCTGCTGTTCACCCCTTACTGCGATTGATCCAGTATGGCAAACCCTATCGATCGCAAATTTGGCTTGCCGTTTTGTGTTCGGTACTCAACAAGCTATTTGACCTTGCCCCGCCTGTGCTGATTGGACTTGCGGTCGATGTGATTGTCAAACGGCAGGATTCTTGGCTGGCGCAGATCGGTATTGCCGATGTCAAAGGGCAATTCATCGCCTTGGCAATTCTTACGGTCATAGTCTGGATACTGGAATCTGTCTTTGAATATGCCTACGCTCGACTCTGGCGGAATCTAGCGCAGAAAATTCAACACAACCTGCGGTTAGATGCCTATGGACATCTGCAAAAGCTAGAGCAAGAATATTTTGAAGCCCGCAGTACAGGCGGCTTGATGGCGATTCTCAACGATGACATTAACCAGCTTGAGCGCTTTCTAGATTTTGGCGCGAATGAAGTGATTCAGGTCATAGTCACGGTGCTGATCATCGGCAGCGGCTTTTTCTGGATTGCGCCCAGCGTCGCATGGATGGCAATGCTGCCCATGCCCTTCATTTTGTGGGGATCGATCGCCTTCCAAAAGCTGCTGACTCCCCGCTATGCAGACGTGCGGGAAAAAGTCAGCTTGCTCAGCGCTCGGCTTGCCAATAACCTGGGCGGCATTGTCACGATCAAAAGCTTCGTCACGGAAGACTACGAAGTCAATCGGCTGCGAATTGAAAGCGATGCCTACAGCCAAAGCAACCAACGAGCGATCGCCCTAAGCGCGGCTTTCGTGCCCTTGATTCGGATGATCATCCTGGCTGGCTTCACGGCGTTGCTGGTTTACGGCGGCTTCGAGGCGATCGACGGCACAATATCCGTCGGGGTCTACAGCACGCTCACCGTCATGATCCAGCGATTGCTGTGGCCGTTAACGCGATTGGGCGAAACGCTCGATCAGTATCAAAGAGCAATGGCATCGACGAATCGATCGATGAATCTATTGGATACGCCGATCGCCATTCATTCGGGCACAAGAACTTTGAGCGAAAGGCAAACCAAGGGCGAGATTTGGCTCAACAATGTCACCTTCAGCTATCGCGATCGCCCCCCAGTGCTCCAGAATCTATCGCTGCACATTCCCGCTGGAGAAACTACCGCAATTGTCGGCTCTACAGGTTC
>JBBSFA010000508.1:0-3617 GCA_038239185.1 Elainellales cyanobacterium
AGACGTTTATCTTGACCTGGGACAACCGCCTCAATCCTCAAGATTTCAAAGCCTTATTTGGCGATCGCTTGCAGGATGAGAAAAATCCAATCGAGCTACTGGTGCTGAGCGCCTGCCAGACCGCTGAAGGAGACAAACGAGCTGCGCTAGGCGTGGCGGGTATGGCGGTTCGGTCTGGAGCGCGCAGTACGCTGGCAACACTTTGGGCAGTTCAAGATCAGTCTACAGCCGACTTCATGATTGCGTTTTACCAAAATTTAGCGAAACCGGATACTACTAAAGCCGATTCAATTCGTGCAGCGCAACTGACTTTGCTGCAAAATCCAGCATATAAGCATCCATTCTACTGGGCACCTTTTGTCTTGATTGGCAACTGGTTATAGAAAGTAAAAAAGCTCCAGCAGAAACCACTGAAGCTTTTACTATACTTGCGTTTTGCTCTAAGCCGTTTTGCTCTAAGCCCGTGGTGAGGATTGAACTCACGACCTCACCCTTACCAAGGGTGTGCTCTACCACTGAGCCACACGGGCAACTTGCGGAATGGGCCGGGCTGGATTTGAACCAGCGTAGGCGTAGCCAGCGGATTTACAGTCCGCCCCCATTAACCACTCGGGCACCGACCCGCCCTGTTCCACAATTACTAACAGTAGCACACTAGTTGAGGAATACGAAAAGAGTTTATAGATAGAATTTTGTTGAGCGATCGCTTAGCTTTGAGTAAAAGCTGGCATTGCCTTCTACAGGGTTGATCTTGGGTGGGCTTCAATTTATGGTACGAAGGAAGGGCAGAAAATTTTTGGACTGGTGGAATGACACTCGACTCCTCGACTAACGCTCCAGAACAAGCGATCGATCGCGAAGCAACCCGCCTAGACGAAGAAGCCACCTCCCCTGCGCTCTCGGCAGATCAGTATCGCCGCAAGATGGAGCGCCGCAAAGAAGTGCAGGAGCAGCGGCTGGCAGACCGCAGACAGGAAAAAGGGCTGATCATCGTCCATACAGGCAACGGCAAAGGCAAAACAACTGCCGCGCTGGGGATGGTGCTGCGATCGCTCGGTCATGGCTATCGGGTGGCGATCGTGCAGTTCATTAAAGGAGCCTGGGAACCTGCCGAGAAGCAAGTGCTGGCTCACTGGCAAGACCAGATTGAGTTTCGGGCGATGGGCGAAGGCTTTACCTGGGAGACGCAAGATCGCGATCGCGACATTCAAAAAGCCGAAGAGGCTTGGCAGACCGCGCTGAATTTCATTCGCAACCCAGACTTTAAGCTGGTGCTGCTGGATGAGATCAACATTGCGATCAAGCTGGGCTATCTGTCGGCAGAGGCGATCGTGGCGGGCTTGGCTGAAAAGCCGTTGGAATCTCATGTGATTTTGACAGGTCGCGGTGCACCTGCTGTGTTGATCGATCGCGCCGACCTAGTGACCGAGATGACCCTGATCAAGCATCCTTTCCGGGAGCAAGGCATCAAAGCCCAGGCTGGCATTGAATTTTGAAGAGCAAACCCATGACTAAACTCAGCATGACTAAACTCAGCGTTAATCTCAATCGAGTTGCCCTGCTGCGAAACTCTCGGAATATTGGCATTCCTAGCGTGATTGATGCGGCTAAAACGGTGCTCAAGGCAGGAGCGTATGGCGTTACGGTGCATCCTCGTCCCGATCAGCGGCACATCAAACCAGCGGATGTGTACGACCTAGCGAATCTTTTGAAGAGTGAATTTCAGACTGCCGAATACAACATTGAGGGCAATCCCCTGGAGGCAGGCTTTATGGAACTAGTCTGTGCGGTGAAGCCAACGCAGTGTACGCTAGTGCCCGACACGCCCGATGCCTTTACGTCCGATCACGGCTGGGATTTGCCGACGGACAGCGATCGCCTGCAACCTATCCTCCAGCAGCTCAAGGCGTTGAACATTCGCATTAGCCTGTTTATGGATGCTGATCCGAGTCAGATGGCGCAGGCAAAAGCGAGCGGAGCCGATCGGGTAGAACTTTACACCGAGCCTTATGCCACGGCGTTTCGGGAAGGCAGTGCAGACTCTCTGTTGCCGCAGTATGCGATCGCGGCTGAAGCGGCACAGGCAGCAGGGCTGGGAGTGAATGCTGGACATGACCTCAATCTGAAAAATCTGGGGCTGTTTTGCTCCATTCCGAATGTGCTGGAAGTGTCGATCGGTCATGCGCTGATGGCGGAGGCATTGGAGATAGGCTTGTCCAAGACAGTGCAAGCCTATCTAGAAATTTTGGCGCAAACGGAATAGCGCCTGCTGGAAGGGTTAATCTGCCGCGTCTGGGGCAGGTTCAGCTAGCTCAAAGGCTGGCTCGACCTTGCCGATCAGAAGCGCAACTGGGAAGTGCGTCAGGATGTCTTTCAGCCACAGGGTATCCCCGCCTGGGATCTCTCGCCCCGTCATCAGGTCTTGCCACATGGAAGACGATCCGGGCGGCTGCACGATCCGGGTTTCGCGCCAGACCTGTTCGCCTAACGGATATTCACCCTCCTTGATCAGAGAAGTCATGAGGCGAGGCACGATCGCAATCACGCGCGTTTCGTCTAAATCTCTGGCAAATGCCACAACATGCCCTTTCAGGCTACCCAACACCGTCAGTTTCTCGTAGCCGCCGCGCTGGAATAGATCCTGGTAGGTCTGACGCGCCTGCAAAGCCTGGTAGGTAAGGAACAGTTTAATCCGTCCGTCTTCTGGGGTTTTTAGCAGTTCAGCCAGATAATCGAGCAAGCCGCTATTCGGTTCTGCTTTTGATTCTGCCTTTGCTTCTGCCTTTGCTTCTACCTTCGCGGCTGTTTTGCTTTTAGCTTTAGTTTCTTTTTTAGTCTCACCTTTGATTTTTGATTTGATCTCTTTAAGATAGTTCGATCGCAGCTCAAAATCAACGGGGCGGCGATTATCGGGATCAACCAAACTCAAATCCCAGAGTTCTGTGCCTTGATACAGATCGGGGATACCGGGCGATGTATTTTTGAGTAGCGTTTGAGAGAGAGAGTTGAGAATGCCGTAGTGCTGAATCTTTTTCTGAAACGGACGGAAGACTTGCAAAAACAAGTTATCTTCTGTGTCATCTAGAAGTTGTTCGATAAACGTTGTAAAAGCTTCTTCGTAAGGAATTTCAGGGCGCATCCAAGTGCTATGAACCTTAGCTTCCCGTACCGCTTTGACCACATAGGCTTTGACGCGATCGATAAATGAAGCATGTTCAGCCGGATCGAACGGGAACGCACCGAGCAGGGTTTGATACAGCAAATATTCATCATTCGGTGCCGGAGCAGAGAGTCCATTCGCCATTGTTTTCAGCGGCGCATTGATGGCGCTCCAGTTCTTGACCTGCGCTTCCCAATCTTGGGGAATTTCTGACAGCACGTTGATTCTGGCGCGCATGTCTTCGCTGCGCTTTGTATCGTGGGTTGCGGTGGCACTCATCGCGTGCGGCCACTGCGATGAGCGACTTTGGTTAAAGCTGTGGAAATCGTCGATCGAGATACCAAACTGGCAGGCGCTAGAGCCAACTTCGTTCAGCGAAATCAGGCGATTAAATACATAAAAGGCAGTATCTTCGACACCTTTTGCCATTAAAGGCCCTGTATACTGCTGCATCTTC
>JBBSFA010000509.1:0-3615 GCA_038239185.1 Elainellales cyanobacterium
AGAATAGCCCGGTCACTTCATTTTCGCCAAAGGTGATGGTACTTAGGTCTTCGTCACTCGGTTGGTCTTTCCACCCGGCTTTATCGAGTTGGTCGGTAGGAATCAGAATCCCGGCTGGCTTGTCATTAACAACAATGCCATAGGGCAACTGCGGTCGGCGTACCTGATTGTAGACATCGCTGAGCAGGTCTGTGTCAACCTCAAAGTCTTCTGGCTCTGCCCTGCCCGTTCGAGCCAAACGAGAGCTGGTTGCCGCAAGTGATTTTGGTGATTTCTTAGCCCCCGCCCTGGTAGTGCTGGTAGAGCTATTTTTGGAGTTTGTAGATCTAATCATTGGAGTAAAGGCATATCGTTTATCTTCCTCCTAAGGCGCTAGCCTAAGAAGCCATCTGAGACAGGCTTGGGGCATGGAGCATCGCGATCGCATCTCCTCACCCCCTAAAAAAATATCCAGGTAGTTGATCCACTGAGAGATCTGCAATCGTTAGAATTTCTGCCAGAATCTCAGCCTGTTGCTATGCCTCTCCCGCCTAAAGATTGGAACTCCCTTTCCGGCAGTAAAAGCCCCACTTCTACTGCGTTGATTCCGGTGCCGTCCTATTCACAACCGCTGGCAGCGATCGACTTTGGCAAAATGCTTCAGCAATACAACAACCCCCAAGGCTGGATGATGCTGGGCGGATTGCTGGTTGTATTATTGTTGCTTCGCATTAGTGGATCGGGCAAAGGAAAAATTACCACAGGCAAGCTCTGTGGCACTGCGGAGAAATTTGCTGCAACCAATCTCTCGCTCAAGCAGATCCGCGAACGCAAACACAATAAGGTGACACTGTGGTCTGGCACGCCCCGCTATTGGGCAAAAGGGGCATGGCACGGGTTAATGACAGGAGTACAAACGCTGCTGGGAGCATCCCCAACAGTTTGGTTCCCTAGTTCTGAACGGGGCACACTGGTCATTGGCGCTCCTGGTTCTGGAAAAACTTACTCTACGATCGATCGGATGCTGGAAAGTGCTATGCAGCAGGGCTTTCCTATTCTCCTCTACGATAAAAAGGGGGATCAGATGCGCCTCCATGCACCACTGGCAGCGCGCTACGGGTACCAGGTCAGAGTCTTTGCACCGGGAGAGGTTTTCAGTGGCGTGATTAACCCATTGGACTACATGCGGGATGCGCGAGATGGCGTGATGGCAGGGGAGATCGGTAAAGTCATTAATCGCAACGCCAGGGAGAGCGATGGCGGGCGAAGTGATGAATTCTTCACCAAAGCAGGAGACTTGCTGGCAAAAGCGTTACTGCAACTGGTTAAGGGTTCCCGATATCCCGATATAGCAATGCTCTACGCAGTGTTGCGCCTGCCTAACTTGGTGCATCGAATCGATTATGCGGTGCAATCTAAACAGTTGGATGAATGGGTCGCTACCTCTTTTGTGCAGTTTCTCAGTGCAAAGGACGCTGAAAAAACAATCTCTGGCATCCTAACAACCGCCGCAGGCACCTTCTCATCGTTCATCCAAGCAGATCTGCTACGAGCTTTTATTGGCAAATCTACAATTCCAACTCGGCTGGAAGGAAGAGAGATTGTCGTGTTCAAGCTGGATGATGAGCGCCGCAGTGTAGTAGGTCCGTTGCTGGCTGCTGCGATTCACCTGATGATTGTGGGCAATCTCAGCACACCTCGCAAAGACCCGTTGATTATCTCTTTGGATGAGTTGCCCTCGATTAAACTCGATCGCCTGCCCCAATGGATTAACGAATATCGTTCTAACGGAGCCTGCTTCATCTTGGGCATTCAAAGTTTGGATCAACTTTATGACATCTATGGGGATAAGATGGGCGCAGCGATCGCCTCTGCCTGTAGCACCCACGTCCTGTTCAATCCTGGCAATCATAAAACGGCTGAGGATTACTCCAAACGGTACGGTGAAAAAGAAGTGCTAATCAAAAATCGAACGACGGGGCGATCGCTCGGTGGACAAATGAGCCGTTCAATTAGCTGGAGTGAAAATCTGCAAAAAATGCCGGTGATCAGCGCCGATTAAATTCTCAAATTCCCTCAAGGCAAATGCGTGATCACCAGTCCTGGCTATAGCTCAGGCGGACAGGCATCGATTCCTTATCCCTTGACCATTCCTGTCTCTAAAGCAGATGAGAAACGAGCAAAAGAAAGTGAGGGCTTATGGGAATCACAAGTGAAAGCAGCTTTGGAAAGTCAAGTGACCATGCCAGACGTAGACGCATTGACCCAAGCCTTATATGAGCGGATTGAAGAGGCAGAACGGATGTTGCCACTTCCAGATGAAGGAGGAACACCAGAACAATCCAAGAAAGGTACTGAAGCAGATACACTCGATCATTTTCCCAAACGAGTTTTTAGGGCACCAAGCTGACAAGATGGGAAGCTGCGCCAATCACAGAAAACCGCCAATGCCTAGAACCAGCTAGAATGAAGATTATTCTGAACATCCGGCATGAGGCAGAGCGCCCTGATGACAACGCTACTCATTCAAACCGAAAGTATTCCTCTAACGGTCAATTTTCCAGCGATCGTTCAGATGACCCCCACTCAATTCTCTGAGTTCTGTCAAGCCAATCCAGATCTCCGCATTGAGCGCACTGCCGTCGGGCAAGTTATCATCATGTCACCCACCTTTTCAGATACAGGCAACCGCAGTGGCAAAGCTTTTCAACAGCTAGCAAACTGGGCTGACCAGGATGGCAGCGGCGAAACATTTGACTCCAGCACAGGGTTTACACTTGCCAATGGAGCAACCCGCTCCCCCGATGCTTCCTGGATCAGAGGCGATCGCTGGAACGCTCTGACAGAGGAGCAAAAAGCATCCTTTGCGCCCATTTGTCCAGATTTTGTGATTGAACTCAGGTCTTCTAGCGATAGCTTGAGCAGTTTGCAAGACAAAATGCAGGAATATCTGAACAATGGAGCATCACTGGGTTTTCTAATCGATCGCAAGCACCGAAAAGTCTATCGGTATCGTCTCAACCAAGCTCCTGAAATTCTAGATAATCCTGAAGGGGTTGGCGGTGATCCAGAATTACCTGGATTTGTCTTACAAATGGCAAAGATCTGGTAACAGAAGCACGCGATCAATGCTACGCACAGGCTAGCGCCAACGCCTCTGCCTCTAGCACTCGCGCCCTGTTCAATCCTGGTAATCATAAAACGGCTGAGGATTACTCCAAACGGTACGGTGAAAAAGAAGTGCTGATCAAAAATCGAACGACGGGGCGATCGCTCGGTGGACAAATGAGCCGCTCCATTAGTTGAAGTGAGAATCTGCAAAAAATGCCGGTGATCATCGCCGATGAGATTCTTAAATTCCCTCAACCTCATGTTAATTTAGTAAACAATGGAAATTAGATGTTCAAAATCTTTTAGTCTAAAGGATTTCTGCTTCTTAGCGTAATTTCCATAGACATCAAAATAGACATTTTGATCTTTAATTTTAAACAAACATCCTACAATGGATGCTGACTTATTTTTAAGTTTAAATCGCCAATTCAAATCTGAAGTGCATCACCTAGAAGGTTGCCCCGGAGGGACTCATAGGGATAGTCTGATGTTTACCAAGACAAAAGGATATCCCCATGAGCTACT
>JBBSFA010000510.1:0-3613 GCA_038239185.1 Elainellales cyanobacterium
CTCGCAGTACTCTAAAACCATTGCCGATCGATATCCCTCAGATGTCCAGAGAATCGGCAAAAAACTTTCATCGATCGCATCTTCTCCGATCCGACGATAGCGACCAAAAATATATCCAGTGCCCACACCGATCGGCTGAAACTTTGACTCAGCGGGCAGCGTGCTAACGGCAAAACTGCGGCGCGTCTTGGAGGACAGGTTGCGTCCAGAGCCGTGCCACAGATTGCCATCCAGAAACACGCAGCCGCCGATCGGCAATTCGATTTGCAAAATTTCTGGAGACATCACGCCCGCTTCAGCCGCAGTTTCCCAGAGCGGTTGGCGATAGTCTTCCTCCGGCGCGTGTGGGAATCGGAAGCGATCGCTACAGTTCCACCGATGCGAACCTGGCACGAGTTCCAAAGTCCCCATCTCGGCAGTCGTTTCGCTGAGCGCGATCCAGCAGGTGACCATTGAGGCAGGCTGGAGGCAGCTCACCAGCGTATTGTTGCGGTGAAATAGCACCTCTGGCGCATGGGGTGGCTTGATCCAACAGCTATCCATTGCGAAGCGTCCGCCCGTCCAGCCTGCCAAGGTCGCATTCAGCCGCGCAATCTCTGCTGATAGTGACAGGCTGGCGACTGTGCGATCGCAGCGCCACATGCCGACCATTTGCCGCGTGGCATTGGGCTGGCTGAGTCCGGGTCGTCCGTGCCACTCGTCGGGGTAGATTCCGGTTTCAAAGCGAGTTGCGAATAGCGGATCGAGGCGATCGTCAATCTGCTCGACCAGATCTAGCGGCAGGAATTTATCGAGGATTAGAAGACCCTGCGATCGGAACTGATCGATTTGGGCATCAGTAAGCTGCATTCAGTTCTCTTGCCTCGCAGTACTCCTTTAGAAAAGGCGATCGATATCCGTCTTGCTGCCAGACGATCGGGAAAAAGCTCTCATCCATTGTGTCATCGCCAAAGCGCTTGTAGCGTCCCGGCAAATAGCCACCTTCGACATAGGCTCCGGTGGATTTGAACTGTGCCTCAGCGGGAATGTTAATCACGACGAGGCTGCGGCGGATCAAATCGGGCATCAGATTTTTGCCAGAGCCGTGCCACATGTTGCCGTGATGGAAGGCACAGCTTCCCGGTTTCAGCGCGAGTTGCACGACTTCGGGCGAGTCAACTCCCACTCGCTGAGCCGCCTGCTCCATTTCCGATCGATAGCTTTTGCCCGTCGCGTGAAACTCTGAGACGGCTTGTGAGAGCGCCCAACGATGGGAACCTCGCACATACTCGATCGCACTTGCCCCAAGTACCGCGTTGCTCAGCGCAATCCAGCAGACCACTAGCTCTTGCGGCGTGTGATAGAAGGAATACATCGAATCCTGATGCAGTGTTGTTTCGGATGCGCCGTAGGGCTTACGCCACATGCTATCGCTCAACAGCCGCGACCCCGACCAGTTGCCCAAAGCCGCGCAGATTTCGCCAATCTTGGGCGACAGCACTACCGAAGCCAAGGCGCGATCGCTTTTCCAGACGTTGCTCATTTGCCCGGATGCGTTGGGTAAGCCCAAGCGTGGATTCCAGTACCATTCGTCTGGGTAAACTCCCGTCTCAAATTCGCCCGAAAACAGCGGATCGACCCGGTTAACCACGCGATCGATCGTGTCTGGATCGATCAGGTCTTCGACTACCAGAAAGCCGTCTGTGTGAAAGCGATTAATTTGCTCTGAAGTGAGAATAGCCATAGCGGCAATAAGGTTAACGGGGAACCGATTGAGAGAATTGACCCTGCTATTCTAGGTTTAGCGGCGATCGATTAAACGTGACGTAAGATACAAAAAAGATAGCTCTAAGTCAAAATGAATGCATCTAAGCTGTTGGTGATTCGGCATGAACTGGGTTCTAGTTTGGGACTGTTGAAAGTTCCTGACTCTGGCTCAGCAAAATATTCTAACTCTGTCAAATATCTAGACATGGCTCGCGGCGAGACGCTTTCAGAGCCGATCGCTAGCTTTTCTCACATTGTGCTGCTGGGGGGTGCGATCAGCGCTTATGAAGCCGATCTCTATCCTTTCCTGCATGATGAGTTCCGGCTGATTGAGCAGGCGATCGACCTGAAAATTCCGATCGTGGGCATTTGTCTCGGTTCGCAAATTTTGGCGCAGGTGCTAGGGGCGCGGGTTTACCGGGGCGAGGCAGGGCGCGAGGTGGGCTGGTGTCAGGTGCAGCTTGCTGAGGCGGCAAAAACGGATGCGCTGCTGCGATCGTTTCCCTCGACGTTTCGGGTGTTTCAGTCGCATCAGGACACGTTTGAGATTCCCCGCAACTGTGTTCATCTGGCTTGCAGCGATCGCTATCCGCATCAGGCGTTCTGCTATGACGATCGCGTTTGGGCGCTTCAGTTTCATTTAGAAATTGATGAATTGGTGCTGGCAGCTTGCGGTTCGGTGATTCAGCAAGAGCTGATCGACAGTCAAATTCAGCATACGACTTTGCCGCAGTTGCTAGCGGATGCCAAACACCACGCCGCTGCCGTTGCGCCGATCGCCAGCCGGTTTATGCAGGACTTTTTGCAGGTGCGATCGCCTGAGTTTGAGCAAGTCGAGCTTAGTCAGACGGCTCAAACGCCTGCTGTTTAGGAAGCTTGGCAAAAGGACGGCTCACGTATTGAAGAGCAAAAATAGCAACCTGCTATAGAAGAGCAGTAAATTCGTCTACACTCAACTCAGCTTGCCGAATAATTGCACGCAAAGTCCCGCGATCGAGTTCTTTGTGGTCTGGGACGGAGACAGTTGTTCTGGGATTCTCACGCACTAAAATGATATGACTTCCGCGCTGGCGATCGACTACAAAGCCCATCTTCTGAAGTGCGTTGACACAGGCTGCACCCGATGTAACGGGCAGCTTGCTCATACCAGCACCACCTCGATCGTGTCTTCTGGAACAGGTTCACCCCGATCTTGTAACACTTCAATGTAGAGGGCGATCGCCTCTTCAATGTTGGCTAGAGCTTCTTCGCGAGTTTTGCCCTGACTGATACATCCTGGCAAACTGGGCACCTCGATGACAAAATAACCATCTTCACCGGGATATAACAGCACTTTGCGTTTAGATTGAGTGTCCAACTTTGCCACAGTCATAGATCAATACCTATTTAGTCATGCTATTCAGATGCTAGCACTCCAATCTCAGTTATCTTTTGGGAGCCGACATCAGACGGCTAGTTAAAAGCGGTGGCTCAGTTCGTTTAAAGTATGAGAGAGAACGAGGAGGAAACCTGATGCAGCCGATTCAACGACAAGTCATAGCCGCCTTGCAGATGCTCTCTTCGACAGAGCAACAAGAGGTTCTGGACTTTGCAGAATTCCTCAAGAGCAAGCAAGAAAGGGCAGCAAATCAGCAGAATGAACAGTCAGCGCAACCCGGTATGTCTTTTCTGGAAGCTGCTAGAGATTACATCGGCTGTTTGGACGGTGGACCACCAGACTTATCCACCAACAAAGCTTATATGGAAGGATTTGGTGAGGAATGAGGCGGCGAGTTTTGTTGGATACTGGAGCACTGGTTGCCTTCCTCAAGCCTCAAGATCAGTTTTACAACTGGGTCACGGCAGAGTTAACCACGATCGAACCTGA
>JBBSFA010000511.1:0-3612 GCA_038239185.1 Elainellales cyanobacterium
ATGGTATCAAATTCGGTACTATCATGAATCAAGCAACGGCTGTAGACAGAATGGCTGTAGGCAGCTAGCGTGACCCAGATAAAACTTACAGCGTGGAGAGCGCATCCCTTCAGGGACATACTCTCCACGCTGTAAGTTTTGATGAGCTGAGCGGCTTATCGGCTTTCAGAGTAGCTGCGTTCTAAAGAGTCTAAGTTTGTGACTCCTAGCCGTTGCTTGAGATGATCGGCTACGCACAGCGCATTAGCCACGATCGTCAGCGTTGGGTTAACCGCAGAAATGGATGGAAAAAAGCTGGAATCGACCACGTATAGATTGTCCAAATCATGGGCGCGGCAGTTCAAATCCAACACACTAGTCGTTGGATCAGCCCCAAAGCGACAGGTTCCAGCCTGATGATTGACCACCTTGAGTGGGATCGGGGTTTCTAAAACGATCGGAAAGCCAATTTGCCGCAGAACTTGCTTAAAGCGCTGCTTCAAAAGCCGATGTCCCTGCAAATTATTGGGCTGGTAACTGACTTTGATTTTGCCTTGAGCGTCGGTCGTGACGCGATTGTTGGAATCGGGCAGATCTTCGCTCTGCATCCACCAATCGATCGAATGATTTGCCAGGTATTCCAGCAGCGATCGAGGCATCCAATTTGGAAAATCTGGACGCATCATTTGCCACTTGTGCTTGCCCATCAGGTGAATATGCCCTAGCGGGTGCGGGTCTTGGGGCGATCCAAGGTAAAAGTCATTGACTGCCAACGTTTTTTGAAAGACTGTAGGGTTTGGCGTATTGGGCGCGATCGCAAACAGCTTCGCAACGTTGTGCTTCATCAAGTTGCGTCCCACTTGCCCTGAAGCGTTCGCTAACCCTTGCGGATGCTGGGAATTCGCTGAGTTTAGTAACAGTGCCGCTGAGTTAATGGCGCTACAGGAAACAACCACAATATCACCTGTAAACCGCTCTGGTTTGCCCTCAACGATCGCTTCCACAGCCGTAATTTCCTGCCCGGACGGACTGGTTAGCAGCCGATCGACTCTAGCATTCGTCAACAAGGTCAAATTCTTGTACTGCAAGGCGCGATCGACACAGCAAGTTTGGGCATCGGCTTTAGCGTTGAGCAGGCAAGCATAACCATCGCAGGTATCGCACAAAATGCACGGGCTGCGAAGCGGGTTGGTTGCCTCGTAATCCAGCCCCATCGGCAGCGAGAAAGGCTATAATCCGGTAGCTCTAAGCTGCTCAGAAACTTGCCGAATCCGAGGGGAATGAGGCAGTGGCGTAAACGGATAATCCTCCGACTCAGGCGTTTCGGAAGGATCTTCGCCGCGCCGACCGTGAACTTTATAGATTACTTCAGCTTGGTCGTAATAAGGTGCAAAATCGTCGTACTTCAGCCCCCAAGCCGGAAAAACGCCTTCGTAATGCTGCAACGCTTCAAAGTCTTGCGATCGCATTCGCAGCAAAGCTGCACCATAGACCTTTGTGCTGCCGCCCACTCGATGGTAGAGATTTGGCGCAAATTCTTGATTGCGATCGTCTTTCCAGCGTTCTTCTGTCCGATAGCGACCTTCCATATAGGCGGCTTCAGGATTCCAATTCGCTTTCTCTCTAGGAATGTAGTCACCGCGATCGAGCAAAAGAATTCGCTTTCCGGTAGGTGCAAGCGCGTAGGCAAGTGTTCCGCCGCCTGCACCTGTGCCAATAATAATCACATCATAAATGGGTATCAAAGCGCCCCAGCATTCTGTCAATCTCCATGTCAATTTCGTGTCCAGTGTGGGGCATAGATACCGGGATTCTTGAAGAATCCCGGTATCTGGCATCATCAGACTTTTATCTTTACCTTCTCAATCCACGATCGCTAGCTGGATAGCTGTCCGCCTGTCACATCAACTAGCGCACCAGTGACAAAACTGCTGTCTTGCGATGCCAAAAACACATAAGCGGGAGCCAGTTCTTCAGGCTGAGCAGCGCGTTTCAAAGCCGAGTCGCTGTCATACCCCTCTACTTTGTCGATCGGCATGGTGGCAGGAATGTTGGGTGTCCAAACGGGACCAGGAACGACAGCATTGACGCGGATCTTACGCTCGGCTAAATTGAGCGCCAAAGCTTTGGTGAAAGAATGCACCGCGCCCTTGCTCGCCGCATAATCGATCAAAAACTCTTTCCCAATCTTGCCGACAATGCTGCCCGTATTGATCACCACATCCCCTTCTTGCAGATAAGGCACGACTGCTTTCGCCATGTAAAAATAGCCGAAGATGTTGGTTTCCATCGTCTGGCGAAATTGCTCTTCAGTGATATCCTCAAAGCGCGCCTGCGTCATCTGGTAGGCGGCATTGTTGACCAGAATGTTCAGCCGACCGAAATTGACGACCGTCTGCTCCACTGCGGTTTGGCAGTCCAGTGGATCGCGCACATCACCCTTGATAGTCAGGCATTGCTGCCCCTTCGCTTCGACCATTACCTGGGTCTGTTTTGCATCTTCGTCATTGACGTTATACAGGATCGCCACATCTGCCCCTTCCATGGCAAACGCGATCGCAACTGCCCGACCAATCCCAGAGTCTCCACCTGTAATCAGTGCGACCTTGCCCTGGAGCTTATTCGCGGGACTGTAGTTAGAGAGGTCACTGTCTGGTTTCGGATTCATATCCTCTTGGCTAGCGGGATATTCCAACTGTTGCCCTGGGATTTGATCAGGTGTTGGGCGAAATTCTTTGCTTTGCATCAGGGTTTCCTCTGCTGGTGAGTATGAGCACGAAATGCTTTGGGGATATTACTCTCGTAGCTGCTGAGAGATCTTCAAGAGCTGAAGTACCGCTTTACAAATATTTGTAACAAACTATCTGCGATCGCTTTATCTGTCGAAAGAGGTAAGAGCAATCGCCCAAATGCATTTTGCACTTTAGGCTCAAGATTGATTCGGATTAACTCTATCTAGAGAACATTACCAATATCGAAAAAATATGAACTTTACGGGCTATCCGATTATTCTTGGTTGATTGGTAGCCAAATTGTGAACAAGCTGCCCTTACCCAATTCAGATTTGACTTCGATCGCGCCATTGTGTGCTTCTACGATGCGGCGTGAGAGATACATGCCTAAGCCACTGCCCGATCGTTTGTGATTGCCTTGGCGAAAGCGTTCAAACAGGGTGGCTTGCTCATCTTCTGCAATCCCAGAACCTGTATCCTCAACTTCGATAACGGTATAGCGAGTAGATTGAGCAAGCTGCTCCTCTAAGCCATTTGGCAGCTTGTCAACCTCAGTCAGGCGAATCATCACGAAGCCATCATCTGTAAATTTGATGGCATTCCCAACCAAATTGATTAAAAGGCGGCGGATTTCCAAACAATCGCCCGTTACCTTGCCTTGGGTTTGGTCGCCAAACTCTGTCCGTAACTCTATCCCACGCTCATGGGCTAGAGGCGAAAGCTCTTGGACGATTTCTCCAATCAAAGCGTGGAGCTTGCAGGATTCAAACGTCATCGTTTTCCGACCCGCATCATGGCGATAGACTTCCAGGATGTTGTTCACCATTTGCAGCAAATTCTTATTGCTGCGGACCATGGTGATCAAAACCTCTTCCATCTCGGATGACACATCGCCAAATGC
>JBBSFA010000512.1:0-3599 GCA_038239185.1 Elainellales cyanobacterium
GCATGGGGATCGAGGTGGAGCCGCCGGATGTGAATCGATCGGGGGTTGATTTTACGCCGTTGCAGGACAGCATTTTGTTTGGGCTGTCTGCCGTTCGCAACGTGGGTGAAGGCGCAGTGGAAAATATTTTGGCAGCGCGCGAAGCCACGGGCAAGTTTAAATCGCTGGCAGATCTGTGCGATCGCATCGATCCCCGCACTGTCAACCGTCGCGCCCTAGAAGCCTTGATCCACTGTGGCTCAATGGACACGATCGACCCAAACAGCAACCGCTATCAGCTCGTTCAAGATCTAGAGCTAGTACTGGAGTGGTCGCAGGCGCGAGCCAGAGATCGAGCGATCGGGCAAGGCAATTTGTTTGATCTGATGGGCGGAACCACCAGTCAAGGCAGCGGGTTTGAGATGGCTCCCAAATCGCCCACGATTCCAGACTATCCGCCCCAAGAAAAACTGCGGCTCGAAAAAGAGCTGCTGGGCTTTTACATTTCCGATCACCCGCTCAAATCCTTGCAGCAGGCGGCGAGGGTTTTGGCTCCAGTCAGTCTCAGCAATTTAGAAAGCCAGTCGGATAAAGCCACGCTCAGCGCGATCGCCATGATCAGCAGCATCAAACCGTTGGTGACCAAGAAGGGCGATCGGATGGCAGTCTTGCAGATCGAAGATCTGAGCGGTCAAGTCGATGCGGTTGTGTTTCCCAAAACGTTCGAGCGAATCAGCGTTTTACTCCAAGCTGATGCTCGGCTGATGCTCTGGGGTAAAGTGGATAGACGAGACGATCGCGTCCAGTTCATCGTGGAAGATGCTGAACCCGTGGATGATGTCTGTATGGTGATGGTGGAGCTAGAGCCGATCGCGGCTGCGGATGTGGTGAAGCAGCATCATCTCAGAACCGTGCTGCTCGAACATCGCGGCGAGGAAGATAAAGGCAAAGTGCCCGTGATTGCGGTGATTACGGCGGGCGATCGGCGGGAGTTGGTGCGGCTGGGCGCTCAATTCCGGGTTCAGGATCACCAACTGGTTGTGCAAGCCTTGGTCAGAGCCGGATTTCAAGCGCGAACCTCGCTGCTGCTCAACGCCTCTTAGAATTGACTTCAAGGGATTTTTCAAAGAGTTGCGCTCGCTAGGTGGTGTTTCAGAAATATTTCTAGATGACCTGTTGACGCTTAGCCTAGCCGATCGCAGGCTGCTATTTCAAAGAAAATCCCAGATTGTTTAATGCCGCTTGGAGTCGATTGCGTCCCGATAAAGCGGCAGCACTGCTAACCCGCTTAACAAAATGGTCTGCCCAATCACCTGCCACATTCATTTGCTGATCGGCATAGAAAGCCTTCATCACCTGGTTGTATTGGGCGATCGCCTCATCCTGCGGCTCCAGGCTATAGGTTTCCCGATGCAAAACCGCTGATTGCGGCAGTCGCGGTTTGATGGCAGCGGGCTGGGCTGGATTAGGATGGCCCACACACATGCCAAAGACGGCAAAGAGATGAGGCGGCAGCTTCAGCACGGCTGCGACTTCCTCTGGATGGTTGCGGATACCGCCGATGTAAACTGTGCCCAACTCCAGGGATTCAGCGGCGATCGTGGCATTCTGAGCGGCTAAGGTGGCATCCACAGTTGCCGTGAAAAACATTTCCAAATAGTCTAAGCCATCATGGGGCAAGCCTCGACTCTCTGCCACATGCTCTAACCTGGCTAAATCCGCTAGCCAGACCAGAAAGAGAGGACATTGACGAATATGCTGCTGATTTCCAGCCAGCCGAGCCAGTTCGTCTTTGCGCTCAGGGGCTTCTACTGCCACAACGCTCCAGGTTTGCAGGTTAGAGGAGGTAGCGGCAGATTGAGCCGCTGCAACCAACAGTTCTAACGTGCTGGATGGTAGCGGATCGGGAAGGTAGGCGCGAATCGATCGGTGAGACAGCAGAGGAGTCAGGCGATCGCTCTAGGGCAGATCGGTGGAAAACTGCGGACTGCCATAGCGCTGTTGGAGAAGGTCGTTGGGGTTAGTCATATCAAGTCCAGTACAAAACCTTGCCTTGGGGAAAGCGAGATTGGATCTGTGATTCAAAAAACTTTCGTAAGGTCTTCATGGTGTCGCCATCATAGACATATTTTACGCCACCAAACTTGTTACGCTTGATGATTCGGTTGGATTCATCCATCTCTAATTTGCTGTTGGGATACCAGGTTTGCAAAACATGCTTCGAGCCAGGTGTAAAACGGTGCGAAATGAGTTCAAAGGTCAGATCGCAATCGAAATCCAAAGTGTTGCTCATTTGAGCAAACAGCCGATCGTAATGCTCTTCCCAATCCTCGATCGGCATGATTGGCGCAATGACTATGCCCACCGGATAGCCGCCACCGCCCTGATCCACTGGGAGCGCTAGCTTTCGCACTGCCTGAAGTCGGTCAGCAACCTTAGCTGTACCGCCTTCTAGTCGATCGCTAATTGGCGCAGCGTTAATGCTGACACGACAGCGCGTATGTTGGTTGTGGGGCAAATCTAATAGCTCATCCACTCCATCAAATTTAGAAACCCACCGCAATCGCCCCTGTTCGCGAGTGCCAAAGTAGCGAATACACTCTGCCAAACTGCCAGTTAAATGTTCAATGCCGAGGGGATCGGTGTAGCAGCTCACCTCGAAACTGGTGGGGTTGTTAGGCTGCTCGTAGGCAGCTAAATTCTGCAAAATCTCAGGTAGGTTGGCAAAGGCGCGAATGACAGGTGGTCCTTGAAGACTGCCTGCAAGATAACAATATTGACAGTGGGCAGGACAGCCTTCAGCCAGATGAAACTGCCAATCCGCAGAGGGCGGAATCGGGCTGAGTTTGAAGCTGCTAGGCGGAGCCGTGACAATCGCTAGAGTCCGTTTGGCGATCGCATAGGTTTCTCGCTCAGTGTCTCCCCGCAAGCCCGTGAGTCGGTTGCGCGGCAGTTCTTCGATCGGCAGATTGAAGAACTGCACACGGGACAGAATTTTTTGCCCCCAAGGTTCCTCAAGCGCCGCAGGAGTGAAGAGAACGCGATCGGGCATCCACAGGTTCGTGCGAACTGTGCTGCTGTTTACATCTAGAGAAGAATTCGATCGATTAATTGAGCTTAGCAAGATAAAAATTCTCTCATCTGTTCTACTTTTACTATCACACTTTCAATTAAGGCGGGAAACCCTCTCAGGGAGCGGATGTTACACCCTTTTGATAGGGCTTTCTGTGAAGGCAAAAATTCCTTGCATCCTTGAATTTGATAGGGTTTTCGCCAATCAGTCATATTGCTTGCGATGTCGATTGATCAGTTGCAAATCTGACTCTAATTAATTGTGTGTTTTGAATTTGCCCCCACCTCTACCATTCATGGAAGAGGCAATCAAACAATTGCGGAGCCAGTTTGAGTGGTAGTAAAACCCATTGAGCACCTCAAACGGAGAGACCGTATCGGTGGGAGTCGGTTGAGAGCGGCGACCACAGGGATGGAAGTTCCATAACATAGCCCTCGATCGCAGCGCCAGATTGGCAGAATCTTGATGCCCATGAAAAGACTGCATTGAGCCAAGAATTCGATCTTGGTAATTCATCAAGCGATCCAACATGTGACTGGTACGATGA
>JBBSFA010000513.1:0-3597 GCA_038239185.1 Elainellales cyanobacterium
CGAGTACGAAATCGCCCGCATCCTCGGTTCTGTGCTGGTGCCGCTGCCGGATATCGAAAACGGCGATGGGGTTGCCAAGGTAAAGGAGTTGATCAACGGGCATAAGCTAGTGGTTCACTGCAAGCTGGGAGGGCGATCGGCAAAGGCGATCGGCATTCTCAAGGAAGCGGGGATTGAGGGGATCAATGTGAAAGGCGGGATCACTGCCTGGAGTCAGGAAGTTGATCCATCGGTGCCGCAATATTAAGGGAAAGCCTTACTTTTGATAGCTCTGGAGACGCGAGACTTCGCGTCTCTATTTTTTTGAGTCTCTAGAATGTTTGACCTATTTCTTCTGCCCGCGCCACCATGCTCTGACTAAACGAATCTCATGATAGTCAAACTTTTCGCCCAAATGCTCGTACAGGTTCTTCAGCGAAGCAATCCCGATTTCGTCGATCGCATCTAAAATCGGATACTGGCGCTCGGGCGGCACTAGCGCGTCCAAATTAACCGCCTGACCCGCTTCTAGCAACAGCTCCAGGTGATTCAAAATCGTGGTGGTGCGGAGCGTTCGCTTTTCGGCAATTTCGGCGGGAGAATAGCCTTGCTGGTGCAGCTCCAGCGTGAAAAACTGGGTGCTGGCAAGCAGCGATTTAGGCTCGGTGTCTCGACTGGAGGCAGGGGCTTGTCGCAGCGGAATATTGTGCTGTTCGCAGAAGTGGCGAATTTCTGCGACGAAGCGATCGCCGTATTGCTCTAGCTTGTGGCTACCCACGCCAGAGATTTCGCCGAACTCGTCTAGCGTTTGGGGCTGGGTTTGTGCCATTAGCCGCAGGCTGGAGTCCGCAAACACCACGTAGGGTGGCACGGATTGCTCGTCTGCAATCGCTTTCCGCAGCGATCGCAATTGGTCGAACAGGCGATCGGCGTTGGCTTTGTTTGCGGAATCGACCGTCGATCGCACCTCCGTTTGGGTGGGCATGGCGATACTGACCGATCGCTGGCTCCGCAAAATTTCCCAGCTCAGCGGGTTGAGCCTCAGCACGGCATAGCCATCGGTGGTTTCGTCTACCAAGCCCTGATGCAGCAGCGATCGCCCCAGCATCCGCCATTCTTCGACGCTGTGGTCTTTGCCGATGCCGTAGGTGGAAAGCTCGTCGTGGTGGTTTGCCAGAATCCGTTTTTCTTTGGAGCCGCGCAGGACATCGATCACGTATTTCATGCCAAACCGCTCTTTGCAGCGCGCCACGCAGGAGAGAAACTTTTGGGCTTGCACCGTCCAATCTGCCGTAGGTTTGGGGCGGAGGCAGTTGTCGCAGTTGGCACAGTTGCCGTCAAAATATTCGCCAAAGTAGCTAAGCTGGATGGTGCGGCGGCAGTCAGAGCCTTCGGCGTAGTCAATTACCTGCCGCAACTGCTGACGGGCAATTTGCTGTTCGGTTTCTAAGGCTGCACCCGTTTGCGGATCGATCTTTTGGGTAATCAAATAGTCGATCGTCTTGATGTCGCCA
The DNA here is from genome assembly GCA_038239185.1 of Elainellales cyanobacterium. GTDB lineage: Bacteria > Cyanobacteriota > Cyanobacteriia > Elainellales > Elainellaceae > FACHB-886. Next base: position 1,494 of record JBBSFA010000513.1, read on the forward strand.
TAGCCAAAGAACAGGATGCACTGGGCAGGTTCACCGTCTCGTCCGGCTCGTCCCGATTCCTGATAGTAGCTTTCCAAATTGCGCGGCAAATCATAATGCACTACCAGCCGCACATCAGGCTTGTTGATGCCCATGCCAAAGGCGATCGTCGCTACCATTACCCGTACATCGTCCCGGATAAACCGAGTCTGATTTTCCGATCGCAGCTTATCGCTCAGCCCCGCGTGGTAAGGCAACGCGGCAACGCCATCCATCTGAAGTCGTTGGGTAATCTCATCCACCCGCTTGCGGCTGAGGCAGTAGATGATTGCTGAACCAGAGGTTTTCTGAACCAGCTTTAATAGCTCCCGATAGGTCTGCTTTTCCTTTATGCGAACTTCGTAGTACAGGTTTTGGCGATTGAAGCTAGCCACATGCACTTCGGGCTGGCGTAGCGCGAGCTGCTGCATGATGTCCTGCCGGACGCGATGGGTTGCCGTTGCCGTCAAAGCCACCAGCGGCACATCAGGAAACCGCGATCGCACCGATCGAATTTGCCGATACTCTGGGCGGAAATCGTGTCCCCATTCCGACACACAGTGCGCCTCATCGATCGCAAAGGCTGCAATGCCGATCTGCGCCTGCACTCGCGTCAAAAATTCTAGAAACGACTCTGCCAACAGCCGTTCGGGTGCGACATAGAGCAGCTTGATCTTGCCTGCAAAAATCTGAGCAACGCGCTCTCTGGATTGGGCAAGCCCCAAGGTGCTGTTGAGAAAGGTCGCCCCAATGCCGTTATCTCGCAATGCCTCGACCTGATCCTGCATTAGGGCAATCAGCGGCGACACGACGATCGTTAGACCGGGCTTCAGTAGGGCGGGCAACTGAAAACAAATCGACTTGCCGCCGCCTGTTGGCATGATCACCAGCATGTCGCGATCGTCCAGCACCGTTTGGATAATCTCTTTTTGCCCTAGGCGAAACGAGTCGTAGCCAAAATAGTGTTTTAGCGCTTGATCCAAGCTGGCATCGGTGGCGGCAGACTCGGTGAGCGCAAGCTCAGTTAGCGTTAACGGCAGGTTGGCAGTCATGGTTTCTTCGCGATCGCACCCTATCAGTTTAGAACGCCCATCGCATTCCGGGACAGAGTGATATCGTAAAGATTAGTACAAGCGATCGCCATTAAACACTATAAAACCGGACGATCGCTCAACCGAGCTTCCAGATCCAACTGCATCAACCGCTCATAGGCGCGATCGATCAGCCGCTCGCCGCGCAGAAACCCCGTATTGGCTCCCGGACAAATCGCCCGCAGCGTCTCAGCAGAAAAGCGATCGCGCAGCTTCCGCACGCTCTCAATTTGCCTCCGCCAGTGAAAAGTCTTAGAAATCCGCAGCGGCACCGGATCGCCTTGCTGGTTAGGCAACAGATGTCGCCCCGTGAACAAGATGCCGCCCTCGTTCGCAGAGTACAAACAAGCCGAACCGGGCGAGTGTCCGGGTGTCCAGATCGCTTCGCTAGCGGCGCTGAGGCGAAAATCGTACTGAAACGTTGTGACTGGGACTCCGGGCAGCAAATAGGCTTCCTGCTCCTGAATCAGCACCTCACAACCCAATGCCTGCTGGATTTCTGGCGTTTTGGCGATCGCGCCTCGGTGCGTCAAAAACAGCCATCGCACCCCTTTTTCTTGTAGAAATGTATGATTTCCTGGCTCCCACAGAGGACAGTCCACCAGGATATTCCCAGAATTCTCTAGAATGAGATAAGGTGTGCCGCCCATTGCATCCCGATTGGGTGAAAATGCGAAAATAGTATCAGAGACGGGACGAGGCGGTTTAGCGGCGCGGGTTGAGTCTGGCGGCAGTGCAGAGAGAGGAATTGTCATGTGGCGCTGTTTGGTAGTTTCAAAGTTTGGATGGTTTCAAAGACTGGTAATTTCTAAAGACTGGTATTCGGATAGAGTTCGATCGAATAAACGCTATCCTGAGGGGAATTTGCGCCAAGCGCTCTATAAAATAAGCCTTAAAGCATCGCTCTGATTGATAAAATCCCTTAAAAATTAAAAACTTCTGCTAACCTGCTCGATCGCCGCTCTCATTCACAAATTCCCTGTTTGAATTGAAAA
>JBBSFA010000514.1:0-3593 GCA_038239185.1 Elainellales cyanobacterium
CTGTCTCTATCACGCTTGGAGCTTCGATTTGGAGGGAAACCTGCGCGGCATTCCCGATATGGATCAGGCTGAAAACTTTGATGTGGCTGACCATGCGCTTCGATCGGTTAAAATCGATACCTGGGAATCTTTTATCTTTGTCAATCTCGATCCCAACTGTGAGCCGCTGGCTGTTCAAATGGGCGAATTGCCAGAGAAGTTTAAGCGATATCGCTTCAAAGACTGGAAACGAGCGCACAGCATTGACTATTGGACGGATACCAACTGGAAGCTCTACGTTGAAAACAATACCGAAAGCTATCATGAACCCTCGGTTCATCCTGCTCTCGCTAAGTATTATCAAGGGGTTCAGGCAGAAGCCAGAAATCATTACTACTTACAGCACACGCCGTTCGTTGGCGATGATGCTTTGCCTTCCAGCCTCGATCCTGCCCTGCACATTCAGGGGCTAAATGAGTTGGAAATGGCGGGAGTCTCTACAATGAGCTTTTTTCCCAATTTTGCCTGGATTACTTCGCCAACCTGCGCCATTATTTACCTGATTGATCCGCAAGGTCCTAAGCGGACTCGCGTTCGGTGGGATTGGCTCGTGCCCGATACCGAAGCAGCCACCGCACCTGAAAACATGGAGCCGCTGATCGAATTTTATGACAACCTGCAACGGGAAGATCTAGATTTGCTGCCTGCTGTCCAGACGCGAATTCAATCTCTGGGCTATAAGCAAGGGCGGCTGTCTCCCACTCGCGAAATGGGAACGCATTTGTTTCAAGAGCTGGTTATGAATGCAATTTCGGGGACAAATGCGGGGACAAATGCGGAGACTGATGTCTCATGACGATCGCCCAAGACCCCCGATCGCCCCAGCCAGTGTTATGGGACGAACTGACCTGGGAGCAGATCACAGCCCTGCGAGAGAACGGGACGACTATGGTGATTCTGCCGATCGGGGCAACCGAGCAACATGCGCTGCACCTGCCAGTTGGAGTTGACACCTTTTCCGCGATCGCGGTGGCTCACGGTGTGTCTGTCCGGACTGGCATTCCCGTTTTGCCTGCCCTGCCCTATGGTTGCTCTCTCGGACATTCCAAAAAATGGGCGGGTACAATCTCGCTGCGCCCTGAAACGCTGTCTGCGCTGATTCTGGAAATTGCCGAATGGGTTTACAGCGCTGGCTTTAACCGGATTTTGCTGCTGAACGGTCATGTCACTAACTGGGCACCCTTGCGCTGCGGGCTGGAAAATGTGCGCCATACCTATCCCGATTTGCGGATTGCGCTGCGATCGATCTGGGAGATCTCTCCTAAGATTCACCAGTTCTATCACCACGATGCCGCCAACTTTCACGCCAACTGCGCCGAAACCTCGGTAATGCTGGCACTCCGTCCAGATCTGGTGCAGCTTGAGAAGGCGATCGACGAACCCGATCGCTCTGCTGGCTGCTTTTTTGCCTACACCGTCAACAAAGAAAGCGTTCATGGCGGTGTAGGGTCGCCCAGCAAAGCCGACCTGAATTTGGGCAAAGAAATTCTGGAAGCCTGCATCACGGAATTGAGCGCTCAGCTCAAAAAAGCGCAGGTCGAAGGAACGCCCTTAGAGGAAATGCCGCCTAGCCTGCCTTAGTTATCTAATCAATCTAAAGGAAAAACGTGATGGCGATCGCATCGCAAATCAGTGACTTCAGAACCCATACTTCTAGCCTTCTAGATTCAATTCAGAATCCGAGCTTGGCAGCGTATCTCAAAACCTGGAAATCAACCCCTCCTAACCGGGCAAACTCCTTTCCGGCATTGATGTATACCTCTGAGGAAGTCTATCAGCTAGAGCGATCGCTCTTCTTTGGCAAAAGCTGGATTTATGTGGGACATCTAAGCCAGCTCAGCGGCGAAAATTCCTACTTTACAACCAGCATTGCTGAGATGCCGCTGCTGATTGCGATGGATCGGGTGGGCGAACTGCGCGCATTTCACAATGTCTGTCCGCATCGAGCCGCTCCGGTGGCGATCGGTGAGGGGCAATGCAATCGGTTCATTTGTCCCTATCATGCCTGGACGTTTGATCTGGAAGGCAATTTGCGAGGAATTCCCAATTTTGAAGGGTACGAGGATTTCAATCCGGCTGAGCATAGCTTGAAACCCGTTCATCTTGCGACTTGGGGATCTTTTATCTTCGTCAACGTTGCAGAGGAGTGTCAGCCCTTTGAGGCGCAATTGAACGAGCTGCCAGGACTCTTCGAGGGCTATCGGCTTAGCGAATGGAAGCGAGTTCACTGGATTGATTACTACACGGATACAAACTGGAAGCTGTACGTTGAGAATAATGCCGAGAACTATCATGAACCGATCGTGCATAAATCTAGCTACAGCACGAATGAAGTGTCTTGGAACAATAGCTATGATTCGATTCAGTGTGAAGCGCGGCATTACTATTATCTCCAGCACACGCCTCATCCTCAAGATAGTGCTGGATACTATGGATTCAAGCCAGAGCTGATTCAGACAGGATTGCCAGAGCGGCAGATGTCAGGCTCCTCTATTCTCAGCTTTTGGCCAAATTTTGCCTGGATCGCCTGTCCTGAAAGCATTGTGGTTTACACCATTGATCCTCAAGCCGTCTCAAAAACGCGGATTCGCTGGGAGTGGTTTGTCCCTGATACTGAGGCAGCTCGATCGCCCGAAAATTTGGAGCGGCTGATTAGTCTGTACGATCGCGTTCAGCAGGAGGATATGAATTTACTGCCGCTGGTGCAAAAAGGTGTGGAATCGCCCGGTTACGTTGCGGGACCCTTGTCTCCCAGTCGCGAGGTCGGCGTTCATCGGTTTCAAGAGCTGTTGATGGAACATCTGACAGGTTCTCGGTAGCGATCGGTTTTGTCTGGTTTCTGATGCGTTGTTTAATCCTTCAAGTAATTACAGATGGCTAACCCACTTTCTCCTGAACTGGAAGCACTTAAAACCTCTCTGCAAGATCAGGGAGTCAAGTATGCCCTTGCCAGCTTTGTGGATATTCACGGCATGTGCAAGTCCAAAGTGGTGCCGATGTCCCATTTTGGGCAAATGATGGCAGGGTCGGAAATGTTTACGGGAGCCGCTCTGGATGGCGTGCCGCAGGATGTCAGCGATGAAGAAGTGGCAACCCATCCCGATCCAGCTTCGGGGATGATCCTGCCCTGGAACCCGCAGATTGCCTGGTTTGCCAGCGACCTGCACTTGAAAGGAAAACCGTTTGAAGCCTGCTGTCGTAGCATTCTCAAAAAGGTGCTGGCGGAAGCCGCTGAACTGGGGTTTACGTTTAATTTGGGGATTGAAACAGAATTCTTTATTTTGAAGGATGATAACGGCAAAGCCGTTCCGGTCAGCGATCGCGATACCCTAGACAAGCCCTGCTACGATGTCCAGGGGTTTTTGGACAACTATCCCTGGGTGACTGAAATTGTAGAGGCGATGAATAAACTGGGCTGGGATGTCTACTCGTTTGATCACGAAGACGGCAATGGGCAGTTTGAAACCGATTTTGCCTACTGCGATGCGCTGAAAATGTCCGATCGCCTCACCTTTTTCCGGCTGATGGTCAAAGAAATCGTCAAAAAACATGGC
>JBBSFA010000515.1:0-3592 GCA_038239185.1 Elainellales cyanobacterium
ATTGCAAATGCTAGCGTGATTTGATTCTCATTTCTGAATATGTCTTTGTTAGAATCCGATCGCCTCTTTGACATGATCTCTACTCTGGTGATGCATCATTCTCCCAGCGGCAATGAAGGAGAGATCGATCGATTTTTATTGGAGCAGTTTCAAAGTCGGGGGCTGGATTGTTGGTTGGATGCTGCTGGAAATGCGATTGCTAAAATTCCAGGTCGCAACTCTGAGAAATCTCTGGCGATTACCGCTCACAAAGATGAGATCGGCGGCATTGTCAAATCTGTGGGTGCTGCCGGACGGGTGGAGGTGCGAAAGCTCGGTGGGGCGTTTCCCTGGGTGTATGGGGAAGGGGTCGTAGATTTGCTGGGCGATCGCCAAACCCTCAGCGGCATTCTCAGTTTTGGCTCTCGTCACGTCTCCCATGAGTCGCCTCAGAAAGCCTTGCAGGAAGATCAGGTGGTGCGATGGGAAGATGCCTGGATTGAGACAAAGTGCAGCAGTGAAGCATTGACTGCTGCGGGTATCCGGCCGGGAACCCGGATGGTGGTGGGTAAACATCGCAAACAGCCCTTTCGCCTCAACGACTATATTGCCAGCTACACGCTCGACAACAAAGCCTCGATCGCGATTTTATTAGCACTGGCTGAAGTTCTCAAACAGCCAGCGATCGACACCTACCTGGTGGCTTCTTCCAAAGAAGAAGTTGGGGCAGTCGGTGCCCTTTATTTCACCCAGCATCAAAAGTTACATGCCCTGATTGCCTTAGAAATTTGTCCGCTGTCTTCAGAATATCCGATCGAAGATAATGCCTCTCCCGTCTTACTCTCACAAGACGGTTATGGACTCTATGACGAAACGCTCAACCACCAGATCGATCAGGCTGCCACTACAGTCGGGATTTCACTCCAGTTGGCGACGATCAGCGGCTTTGGCAGCGATGGCTCGATCGCTATGAAGAACGGTCATGTCCCCCGTGCTGCCTGTCTTAGCTTTCCCACCCAAAACACCCACGGCTATGAAATTGCTCATTTGGGAGCGATCGCCAATTGTGTTGAGGTTTTGAAAGCCTACTGTGAAGAAGAGCATGACTGAGGGTCGTAATAAGTGGCTGAGATGTAACAACCTGTGAACCCACTCTGGTTGATCCCCGCAATTCCCTAAAATGAGCCTAGAGTGTTCGTTCAATCCACCTTTTTATATGCCGACTACTGTTGCTGACCTCATGACTCCTGATCCAGTTGTTGTGCAGCCTGAAACCCCGCTTAAAGAAGTGATTAAAATCCTGGCAGCCCGAAATATTGGCGGATTGCCTGTCGTTGATCAGAATGGCAAAATTGCTGGAGTCATTTCAGAAAGTGACTTGATGTGGCAGACCACTGGAGCCACACCGCCGCCTTACATTGTGCTGTTAGATAGCGTCATCTACTTAGAAAACCCCGGTCGCTATGAACAGGAGCTTCACAAAGCCTTTGGGCAAACCGTCGCCGAAGTGATGACCAAAGAGGCAATCACCACAACCCCTGACAAGTCGTTAAAAGAAGCCGCCCAACTGATGCACGAGCGCCGGATTCGTCGGCTTCCAGTCGTTGACTCAGCGGGCAAGGTGATTGGCATCTTGACTCGTAGCGACATTATTCGCTTTATGGCAGCAAAACCAGATTGAGCAGGCGCAACCTGATCCCAATCTTCAGCCTAGAATCTTTAGCCTGGAAATCCTCCATCTGGCGGCAAATTTGACAAAACCGAGATGAATCAAACATGAGTATTACTCCTGAGTCTGTTCAAACATTACTGAATTCAGAAGATTTTGGCCAGCGGTTGAGTGCCGTGAATCAGCTACGGCAGCTTGATCCAGCGATCGCTTTTGACCTGATCCAGACAGCGATCGCTGATAAGAATGTCAGAGTCCGATATGCTGCGGTCAGCCAGATGGCAAGTCTGGGTAAGCAAGATCTGCCAGCGTCACTGGTGATTCTACGGCGCGCTTTGCTAGAAGACCCCGAATCTGATGTGCAGGCCGCCGCCGCTGATTCGATCGGTGCGCTCAAGCTGACCGAAGCATTTGAAGATTTACAAGGGGTATACGATCGCTCTTCAGAATGGTTGGTGCAGTTCAGTATCGTGGCGGCTCTGGGAGAACTGGGCGACCCGCGATCGTTTGATCTGCTGAAATCGGCGCTAGAGTCTGACAATGAACTGGTCAAAACTGCTGCGGTTGGTTCTTTAGGCGAATTGGGCGATGTTCGGGCTTTACCACTTCTGATTCCCTTTGCCCAAGATCAAGATTGGCAAATTCGCTATCGTGTGGTTCAGGCTCTGGGTCGCCTCAATCACCCTCAAGCCCAGGAGGTGTTAGAAACTTTGGTCAACGATGTGATGGCACCCGTTGCTCAAGAGGCGCGATCGCACCTATCAAAAAGCTAAATCTCAAAAATTTATTTAGAAAGCCAAATCTCACACCATCGTCAAAATCTTCTCTGCCACCGCTGCTGTTACAGGCATGACCGAGAGGCGATTACCCGTCCGCACGACCCAAAGCTCGTCGGGCGAAAAGGTCTGTCTCAGCAGATCGAGCGAGATCATCTGGGGAAAGGTCTGCTCAAACGCAACGATGACGGTCTGCCAGCGCGGAGACTCAGGCGGAGATTTGGCATCATAATATTTGCTCTCAGGATCAAACTGGCTGGGGTCAGTCAGGTCGGTTTTGACGATCTGCATCAATCCAACGATCCCAGGTGGAGTCGTGTTGGAATGATAGAAGAAGGCGCGATCGCCCAACTGCATCTGGCGCAAAAAATTCCTGGCCTGATAGTTGCGAACACCATCCCAAACCGTTTCTCCATCCTGAGCCAGATTCGCAATACTATAGACTGCTGGCTCAGATTTCATTAACCAGTAGTTCATTCGTCCTCTTTCTAGCTAGACCCAAAGCCTGAGTTTTGTTGCATTTGATATTTGCGACCTAAAAACAAGCTTCAAGCTAAGTCCTAATTACAAATTGAATCACACAATTTTCCTACTGACTGGACGCAGAAAAACTTTGCGTTTTGCTAGTAGACCTTAGCGTAAATCTAGATACCCTTTGTAGACTTCTAGCTTACGCAGGCGAGACACCTGCCCTACAGTAGTCAAACTTGCGCCTTGTTGTACGAACATTCTGTCGGGGAACCCAAAAATCCTTACTCTCCGCACTGATGAACTCATTTGTTATGTCGGAGTACTCGTTTGTTATGTCGGCGATCGCATTTGTTATGTCGGAGTACTCATTTGTTATGTCGGCGATCGCAATTGCTGCTTTTGAGTACTCATTTGTTACTTCGGAGAACTCAAAAGCTGTTTCGGCGATCGCAATTGCTACTTTTGAGTACTCATTTGTAAATATTTGCTTAAGCTTTTTAGCAAATATTTTACCAAAAGCTACGATTCTGTCTAAGTACCCAAATCAGGTATTTAGACAGAATCGCGTCTGCCCTAATTGCCGTTTTGGGCATATATAGCAATCCAATTTGATTTTTGAAAAGTTGCTGGAACCAAGTCCCTGTATGGCTTATGCTTCAGGCTCAGTATACGTAGAAGGGATCAAACCGGATTGCTA
>JBBSFA010000516.1:0-3590 GCA_038239185.1 Elainellales cyanobacterium
AATCTGCCATTACTGATAATCCTTGCGCCTTTGGCGCACCTGACATAATTAAATGCCGCTCCGATCAAATGCCTATCGGTAGCCACCCAATCCAGTAGGACGATCGCTGCATCACAAGAGTTCCTGGAGCCTTTCGTCCAGAGTCTTTTATCTAGAGTTCTTGCTTCACGATCCATTCCCAGAGAAGATAAGAAGGGAAATCTGAGGTATCTTTATGATCCTTGGAGCGCATAGCGGCGCAAAATTTAGCATCTGTGCCTTATCTGCTCACGCAAAGTCTGACCCAATCAATCCGAAATTTAGATATGAAAGCTGGCGATCGCATTCGTGTAAAAGAAACTGTTATGGTCTATCACCATCCCAGCCACCGCAACGAAGCCTTTGACATCAAAGGGCTAGAAGGCAACATTGAAAAGCTGGTCAACGAACACCACGGCAAGCCCATCAGCGCCAACTTCCCCGTTCTGGTGAAATTTGAGGGCAAATTTAAGGCACATCTCCGCGAAACCGAGCTAGAGCTAATTTAAGATCGTGATTTACCCAACCCCTGTAGGGGCGCAGCATTCGGCAATAAACCTCTGTCTTCACCCCAATCGATCGCCCGAATGCCGCGCCCTTAACTCCCGGTGTCACATTCAAGTCCTTACCCTCATCGCCTATAAAACCAGCCCAGCGGATTCCACTCCGATCGCATCTGCTCAGCATCCTGGCGGTTTTGCGCGGCAACTTGGGCATACCAAGCGCAGTACTCTGCCTGGGCTTGCCGCACCTGCACCTCGTCATAAAACTCGTGAGTGAAGCGATACGCCTCAAAGTGGCGGCTGACATCTGCGGGCGGCAGCGGCATCAGGTAGGTGACAGGTTCTGGCATAGGGCTGGCTAGACAAACTGGCTGTAGTTTCCAGCGTAGCGGATGGATTCAGATCCAACCGCGTAAGCCATAAATCAGCAGCCCGACATATTCCTTTAAGGCCCGCGTCAGGCGGCGCAGATTCTCAGCATCCGGAACGCTGTCTAGCAGCGCCGAGGCGATCGTTTGCTCATCTCTAGCTTCGTCGGTTGAAATCAGAAAATCAGTCGGCGCAGGGATGGCATTGATGCCGAGCTTTTGGAAGATTTTTAGCGATCGCGGCATGTGCATCGCTGAAGTGACCAATAAGATCCGCTTCAGTCCGTGTTGATCCATGATCTGTTTGACATTGATCGCATTCTCGCGAGTATTCAGCGAGGTCGCATCTTGCAGAATCGCAGAGGCTGGAACCCCCATCGTCTCCATCAACGCCGCCATATCCGCCGCCTCAGATCCAGAAGCACGGTTAGAACTTCCGCCCCAGTCAATCCGTCCGCCGCTGAGGATCACCAACGGCGCTTTGCGTTGGCGGTAGAGCTGCGCTCCGTGCAGAATCCGATCGCCCTCTTCTTGCAGATCAATCCACGGACGCGGGGGGGTCTGCGATCGAGTGGCTCCACCCAAAACGACGATCGCATCTGCGGTCGGCAAAGTCCCTGCTGGCAAATTCTGCCACTCCAGGGATTTCACGACCTGCATCGAAACCCAACTGTTGCTGCTCACCAATAGCACCGTCAAAGCCAGCCCCGTGCAAACGGCGGATAACCACGGACGCTTCCACAGCAGCACCAAGGAGCCAACTAGCAGCAAACAGGCTAGACCCAGCGGATAAATAAACAGGGGCAGCAGTTTGGAAAGATATAGAAACATAGAGGGCTAGATAAAAAACAGGAAGGGTCTAAATCAAGAATATAGAGCCGACTTGCCTCGGCGCAATCAGATGCAAATCAGACACGAAAAAGTGTGAACTGTATCACCATTCACAAAAGCGCTCTTTCAAAATATTTTCTACAATAACTTTTGTGTGTTCTAGCCGAAGCAATACATGAAAACCCTGATCAAACAAACTGAGCAGGTTAGACTCACTCCGGAGTGGCTCAATAAGATTGAATCTGTAGCTGCTAAATATTCCAAAGTTGGAGATTCTGTATTCTTTGCCCCAGATCACTTTCCCTGGGTAGAAGACCTGGAAGCAGACTGGCAGGCGATTCGCCAGGAACTCGATCGCGCCTAAAATAGCATCAATAGCGATCGCCTAACCGAGAGGGCGGTGTCGGAGCTGATCGGCTGCGCCCTTCTTGCAGCGCGTTGATTTTGTCGTTGAGTTCGCGGGTGCGGCGAGAGAGTAAGCGAATGATGTTAACTGCAATATCTGGCGTTTCTTCAATCGCTTCATAGAGCTGCTGCTGCTTTAACATCAGACACTTACAGGGAACCAGCGTGGTCACCGAGGCAGAACGCGGTTCGGCATCAAAAATTGCCATCTCGCCAAAGCAGGTTTCCTCTTTCAACACTGCCAGTTCTCGATCGCCAATATGCACCCGCACTGCCCCCGACAGCACAATATAGAGCGATCGCCCCACTTCACCTTGGGTAAAAATGCGATGCTTCGCAGGAAACTCTAGCTCTTCCATAATTGAGGCGAGCCGCATCAAAAAGTCGTAGCGGAGTTCCTGGAAAATCGGCACTTTGCGAACGAACAGCAGGCGATCGAAACTGTTAGGCATAGCAAGGGGTTTAAGAGAATGGGTTGAGACGCAAAAAGTGTGCTCTCAGCCCAAGAGCTTCAAATCAAAGATAATTCTGCCATCAATTCTTGCACCTGTGTGGCAACCAGCGGATTCGGATCATTTTTGAGCAGGGGCAGAAGCGTTGGCAGGGTTGCTGGCGAAACCTGGTGCAGGTAGACCAGCACCGATTCGCGCACAAACCCAGTTGGATAGCGGAGGCAGACCAAAAGCTGATTGGGGGTGAGACTCCAGCGCATCTGGCGCGCCAGATGGAAACAGCAGGCAAGCGCCCAATCCGAGAGAAAATGCCGTAGATCCACCAGCGATCGCAGGCGTTGATTGGGCGACAGCGGCGAATAGGTATAAACCTCTGCCAAACTTTGCAGCTTTTCAGACTCCGATTGGCGATCGAGAATGGTCAGCAATGCCTGTTTGTTTTGCAAATCTAGCGTGTTGTCCAAAATCTCTAAGCCGCGCCCCACGTTGTCCCGCGAACCCGATCGCCAGTTGAACGCTGCGGCCTGAATTTTGTTGGAGTCATACATCAGCCGCATCAGCAGAAACAAACGCTCGATCGCATCTGCTTCCGAATCGCGCAGGGCATGACGCAGCAGGTTCGCCTCCTCGCTATCAACGAGCTGCGGATCAAAATCCAGCAGGCTGGCATAGACATGAGCCAGAAACTGAAGCTCCTGGTTGATCAGCGTTTCTATCCCACTGCGACCCATTGATTGCTCAACCGTCATCACTGCCGTTTCGGGCGGCAGCTTCATCAGCGTTCGCAGCAGCATATAGCGGTTCCAGCCCCAAGCCGTCATCAGACGCGCTACCAAAATCTCTAGTGCTTCGGGGGTAGCAATTTGCCCGATCGTCATCCAGGCGTTGGCTCTGACGACTTCTGGCTTATAGACATCTTCTGCTAGATCCAACAGCAGCGGAATCGCTTCGTTTTCCAATCGTTCCAACGCATGTTTCGCGGCATTGCGCGTCGATTTGTAGTGCAACCCTTG